>JANQPS010001126.1 GCA_028285365.1 Thermoanaerobaculia bacterium
TTTTCTTTTGAGGCACCTCTGAGGCAGTTTTCGCCTTTGGGTTGAGGATGCGGGCGATCGGGATAGGCCGCATGTGGGCGTATCGCTCGGTGGTTTTCGCGTCCGCATGGCCGAGCCATTCCTTCACGGGAAAAATGTCGGCTTCGAGGTCGTTCACAGCGTGCGTGCCGAAGAAGTGACGGCCCATCTCGTTCGGCTTGATGTGTCCCACTCCGGCGGCTTTGTATGCCTTGACGAGCACCCGCCGCTCGCTGCCCTCCTTCCAGCGAGCCTCGTCGTTGTAGGCGTTGGGGTTCCTGAACAGGGGCTCCGCGCCAAATCTGTCTAGATCACCATGCTCGACCAGCCAGGAGGCCAGCTCGGGATGGAGCTGGAGCCTCCTGGCCTTCTTCTTCTTCGCGCTCCTGGGCGGCAGAGCGATGTGGGCGTCAAGCAGGTCGTCGCGGCTCCCGCGTCGCAGGTCTGCGACATTGAGCCTACGAGCCTCCATCGGCCTGAATCCCATCTGGGAACGGGCCAGGAAAATGCCCTGCATCTCGACTGGGATGTGGGACATCACAAGAGCGACGACATCGGCTTCGGGGACCTCGGGGAGATACTCGACCTCTCTGATCTCTTCGGAGGGCAACTGGGGAGCCTCGATGATGTCTCCCTGCCGTTCCAACCACTTCAGGAAGTGCCCGATGTCGTAGAGGACGTTCTTGATTGTCTTCTCTCCAACGCGGCGCTTCGGCTTCTCGCCCTTCTCCTTCGGCTCGGTCTTCTTCTTCCGCATCCATCGAATCCATGCCACGAGGGTCTTCTGGTCGATGGCGTGCAAGGGTGTTTCCGAGAACTTGCTGAGGTAATCGCGGTCTTCGTATCGCCGGAGTTCCCTCACCCGTCTTGGGTGTAGAACTCCCGCCTCGACTGCCTCGTCCTTTTCGGCGCAGAACTCGTGCCACTTCTTAACGAAAGCGTTCCGGCTGCGATCCTTGACGTACTTGATGAGGACCGCGTGTAGCTGTGCGCCGTGAGCGATCTCGCCTTGGATGCGGCGGAGAATCTTCGTGGCCTCGCGCTCGGTGTCTGCATAGATCCGATGGCGCTTGCGGTTCTTCTCGCCGGGCCACCGGCAAAAGATCTGCACGTAGTATCGGGACGAACCACGGTCGTAGAGAACGCTTCCCAGCTTCTCGGCCATGTCCCAAAGGTTATCAGACACCTTCCTCGCCATGAGGTGTCTTTAGTGTTTGCCCTCGTTCGAGAGGCCACTGGCTGCGGCGCGATCAATTCGGTCTCCGATTTCAGCGGAAGCACGCCGCGATTGTCCCAAGAACGAGCTGATTGCGTGCGAGTTCGAAGGAGCCGACGTGAGACAGGTTCACTCTGAGGTCAGGGGCGGACGAGGAAATCTGGCAGGTAGTCTTAATGTAAGTTCGATCTTCTGCGGAGCGTTCTGCCCCGCAAGAGCCTAGGGTCTCAGAATTGCCGGATCGCAGTCCTCACTGCGAGCAAGTCGCAGCTTGTTGATGCGACGCGCTCGTCTACGGTCGTCCTTCTCAGGTATGAGTGGGCTCAACTTCGTCGTCTCCGTAGGCCGAATCCCACCAATCGGATGGATCAATCCCAAGCTTCGCGGCGGCAGCCTCTCCGGCCCGCTCCACGGCTTCCTCGACGTACTTTTCCTCGCTGATCCCGTAGAACACTCGGTTTACGAGTTCGGGGTCGATCCGCAGGTAGTCTCGAATCCATTCCAGCTCCCACTCCTCGTAGGCCGCGTCTTCTCGGGCCTGCTCGATCTGCTCCGGCGACTTTCCCTTCGATGTCGCTCTCGCAGCAGCTCGTGCGCCCGCCTTGACGGAAGCTCGATTCGCGCGTCGCATTACCTTCCTGAATCGAATGGTCGCTTCCGCTCTCGCGATCGTGACTTGGTTTCGAAGGTTGTCTTGCTCTTCCTTTGTCAATTTCATTCGCTTTCCTCAGTTGCCGCGATGGTGATGCAGCATGCTGGTCCGCCTTAATCCCACGGCCTCTTCGCCGAGCAGGAGTTCTGTCCGCGCCCAACCCTTTTCACCCGGGTCCCTCAAGGGCCACTCCCCGCATTGCGGGGGACCGTGGTGGATTCCGGGGCCGGGCTCTGCTTCTTGAGCCCGACGTGGCACGGCTGACGAGACTTCAGATGATCATTCAGCTCGTATCAGCTCAACGTATTCCGTCGGATGCCGTAGAGGGAGGACTCGCAACCCCGTTCTCGTGCAGCCTGGATCGCTTCAACAAGCTGGTCCGCGCTACAGCGAATTCTCTCGATGGAGCCGCATGTGTCTCCATCTCTATCTTCGAATCTTCGGTCCTCCTCTGAGACAAGGAAGGACCACTGCTGTTCATACTCCCGCTGGTGATCGTCGGGTGACATTATGCAGTCACCGCCTTCGTCAACCCTGTCCGGGTCCATGTAGTCGTCGGTTCGATACTCCGTCTCGTTCCGCAGGTCCTCGTACTTGTGGAGCACCTCGATACACGCCTCGATCGCCGCTCTTCGCAGCCAGAGTCTTTCTAGGTCGGAATAGTATTTCTTCATGTCTTTATCTCCGTGTGTGCCGCTCATCGCGGCGCTGGGGTGTCGAGAGCGTCGGCGGACTGCCCGTCGGTTCACGCAGCTCATGCTGATCCTTTAGAGACTGGGGCGGAGGCTGTAGAGCGAAAGCCCAGAGAAGTGGCCAAATCTTCTGTACCGGTCGTGAAGAGCCGATTGGCTCGAAGGAATCCGAAATTTCTTGGAGCCGCCGCCCCGCAACGTTGGAATCGCTTGATGTAAAAGGGAGTTCGGCCTCTACTTCGAGAACTCGAAAAGTGCCTTCATCCTCGGCCCCTCGATCAAGCGCATTCTGCGCGCCTCATGGTCTAGCTCCGCTCTCCGCGAGCCCGCGCCCTTAGGTGGCAGGCGAAACACGCCCGCAGCTCCCCGCCACTTCCAGGCGAGCACCTCCTGCTCCTTCATCCGCCACAGCGCCGATGTGGCGTCTGCGAGGGACAATCCCGCCCTGCGGGCCACTGTCTCGAACGTCGTCCACTGGCCTTTGCGGGCGTGAAGCACGGC
>JANQPS010001132.1 GCA_028285365.1 Thermoanaerobaculia bacterium
CACGGCGTTCGAGTGATTCCGGTGGCTCGCCGACGTCGGCAACGTCGCGCAGCCGCTCCAGCTCCCGAGTCGTCAGTTCTTCTCGAGCTCGGTCGCTCATCGAGACCCTCCATCATTTCGGTTCGACCGCCCGTCTCCGGACGAGTCCAGAAGACCGCGAAGCGCTCGCCTCGCATGCGACAGCTGACTCTTCGACGTTCCCGAACTGATTCCGAGGAGCTCGGCAACCTCCTCATGCGTCAAGCCCTCCACGTCGTGCAGCAGGACCACCTCGCGGTAGCCATTCGGCAGTCGGTCGAGAGCACGCAGGAGCTCCAGCCGCAACGTCCCCGCTGGCGGAACCGACTCGCGGTTCGCCACCGGATTCAGCGGACCATCATCACGTCCCTCAGGTTGCTCCGCGGATACCAGGTGGAGCCGGTGCCGCTGCTCTCGTCGCAGCTGCTCGCGCCAGCAGTTCAAGGCAATTCCGATCAGCCAGGTCCTCAAGCTCGACCTGAAGTCGAACGACTCCAATCTCTCGATCGCTCGGACCCAGGTTTCCTGGGCGACCTCTTCGGCTGCCGACTCGAGCCCGCTGCTCAGCCTGAGCGCAAACCGATAGACGGCACGCTGATGACGACGATAGACGGACTGGAAGCCCTCGATCGAACGGCGGCTGAGGAAGCGTTCGACAACCTGCCGATCTTCTTCGATCGCGCTGACTGGCGAGTGGTCGGTGGACTGACTCACATCCGTGAGTGCGTGCGCAGCCCGAAAGGGTTGCATGGACTCCAGCAGTAGGCGGGCAATTCCCGGCCCTGCCCCCAAAGACGGACCGAGACGCC
This sequence comes from Thermoanaerobaculia bacterium, assembly GCA_028285365.1. Classification (GTDB taxonomy): domain Bacteria; phylum Acidobacteriota; class Thermoanaerobaculia; order Multivoradales; family Multivoraceae; genus JANQPS01. The sequence goes on from JANQPS010001132.1 coordinate 828, forward strand.
CAGACAGCCGGGCGACGGCACAGCTGCCGCCGCCCGCTCGTTTTGCCTACTGGCTGTCGAAGTCCCAATCGTCGGCGGCACCCGCCTCGAAGCCGTCTTCGAAGATCAGATTCGGCAGCTCCAGGATCTGGATGGGCGCACCACTGGCATTGTTGGTCTCGTCGAACTCGTCGACGGTGTTCGACCAGTCAGCGATCGCACAGAGGTGATAGCTCCCGGGCACGGTGTCCGCGGGGATCTCGACGGTGCTCACCGCCTGATTGGTCTGGCCAGCGCCCACGTTGCCGCCGATTCTGGTCAACAACAGTGTGTCGGACGTGCTGCAGATCGAGTTGGTCGAGAGGGCGATGCTCGAGGTGACCGGAGACGACGCCTCGCCGATGTTCTCCAGAGTGTTGGGAACCTCGATTTCACGACCGACAAAAGCCTCGGCCGGCGGATCGATCGACGTCACCAAATCCGGTGTCCCCGCGATGGTGAAGGTCTGATCGCCCCAATCGGAGAGCAGATACTGATCTCCATCCCAGGCACCCACGAAGATCCTGGCCTCGCTGGTCGGGAAGTTCGGCACCTCCAACAGGGCGCTGGTCGAACTGGCGGGAAGGTCGAGAGCCACAGGGAAGGGAAAGAACTCGCCGACGTCGAGAAAGACGTTGAGCAGGGTGCCCGACGGAACTGCCGACCGGTCCCACGTCACGAGCACATCGTCGCCGCCGGCGAGGATCTCGCCCCCGTTCGGGGACACCACCGCGATCATCGAGCAGTCGAACTCTCCACTGCCGTTGATCGCTTTGATGCGGGTTCGCCAGCTGTTGCTGGTCCCGGACAGCTCCGTGGCTCCCCACAGATGACCACACTGCCAGTCGTAGGCGGCACCGCTGTAGTCGCCCCAACGATTGCGCCCTTGGCTGTCGATCTGTACGTACGGCTCTTGACCCTGCTGGTAGAGCCGATTGGGACCGGAGCTGTTGTTGGGCTGGTTGGTGTAGAGCTTGTAGCCACTCGACGGGTAGATGACGTCCGGCGTGCTGGTGTAGCTATAGAAGACCGCCAGGTTGTCACCTGGCGACGTCCCGGCGAGCGTCAGCGCTGGATACATGTAGTAGTTCCCCGAGCCCGGCGACAGCAAGTGATCCCACTCGAGCTCACCGCTATCGACGTGGACCTTGTTGGTCAGCAAGGCGGAACGAGTGGTGTCGTCCAGCGGATCCGTGGTCAAGGAGAAGAAGACCCTGCGGTTGGCATACACGGCGTTCCCGACGTTCGTGCCGAAGCCGTTGATATCCACCGAGCTCCCTGGCTGGTTGACGTTGCCGCCAATGGCGTCGTAGTCGTCGATGTCGACCTGCGATCTCGAGAGAAAGAGGCCAGCACCGGTCTGACGGTTACCGACCACTCGCCAGACGAGGGCATCGGAACCCGAGTTCCGGTGGGTGTTGACGAGAAACGTCGCGTCGTCGAAGGCCGAGGTGTGAGGATGAGCGACCTCCAGGCTGTAGGCATTGGCGCCGCTTGGCCACTCGAGGTCCAGCCACACCCAGTTGCTGGGCGACACCCCGTTCCATGCGCTCGGGGAGATCGCCCAGAGCTTGGAGTGCTTGAATCCTGCACCCCAAAAGAGCATGTTGCCGGTGACGTAGAGACCCCACTCGTCGCCCCCTAGCGAGGCAAAGTCCAACCAGGCATCAGCATCTCCCAACGACTCGGCGTTGAAGGACCACCACGACCAGCCCTCCATGGCGTTGGGGCCGTCCGAGATGGCGAGATAAAAGCGTGACTCCTGTGCCGACGTATCGCGACCGAGCACGAGTAGGGCAAACTTGTCGTGAAACGAGCTCCAGATGATCTTGGGGTCGAACAGGCTCATCCCCGCAGGATTGTCGAAGAACGCAGTGAACGTGCGGTAGCCGAGGACCTCGTTGCCGAACTTGTCGAACACCGAGATGCCTCGATTGACGGACTCGACGACGTGCTGGCTGCCCACCGCGACCACAGTGTCCGGGGGAAACGAAGTCGTGGCGTCTTTGCCCTCGAACTCGCGGACGTGATCTCCCGGACTCGGCGGCGAGACGATGATCCCCTGGACCTCGGACTCGAGCTCCGGACGCTCGACCACGAGCTCCTGCTCGCGCCGCGAGCTGGTGCGCTCGCCGCCTTGCTCCCACTCCTGAGCATCGAGGTGGTCTCCCTGGTCGGGAGCACCGCTCTCACTCTCGAGCGCCTCGAGGCTCGGAGGCGGCACGTCCTTGAGGATCGTTCGCATGGTGCGCGGGGCCTCGACGGAGAGGGCTGCTGCGTGATGAGGAGTACCCCAGTCGATCGGTGCCACGGGCGGAGCCGTCTCCTCGAACTGCATTCCACTGCGCGACCTCGGCTCGGTCCGCTCCGGCAACGGCAGTTGGGCGCTCAATGAGCCCATGGTCGCGAGCCAGCATGCGCCAACCGCTGTGATTCGGCGGAGTGCCTTCGGATTTGGTGGTGTTCTCTTCGGTTCTCTCATGGTTTGTTCCCCCTGGTGGTCGCCGGCTACTCCACTCGCCGACTCGTGTCCTCGATCTCTTCTCCATGCGCGTCCTCGACGTCGACTTCCGGGTCGAGGCCCTCAACAGCGGCGGCCTCGGCGCCGATGTCCTCGAGCTCGAATCGGCTCAGGGGCACCCTGTCTGCGAGGACACCCTTCTTCTCGGTGGCGCGAGCCAGCGGACGAACCGAGATCTGACGGATCAGATCGATTCCCTCGACCACGTGACCGACAACGACCCATCGACCTGTCTGTTCGGGTCGATCGACCAGCGAGAAGACCAGTTGCGGCTGCACCGTTGCATCAGTGCTCGCCCGCAAGGCCACTGAGCCACGCACGACGGGGCGCGTCACGACGTCAGCGTCGTACCGGTAGCCGAGCGCCTCGTAGAGCTCCAGCCTGGAGATTCCGACCAGGAAGTCCGGCCGGCGCGTGGCCTTCCACTGCTCGATCCAAGTCCGAAAGCGCGCACTGGGTTGAGTCCGCTTGTCGCGCCCATGCCGACCGAGGACCTCCTGCTGCATCACCTCCATCGCCTCACCCGCATCGGCGATGCGGTCCTCGTGCAAGCCGAGGCTCTCGCCGTTGAGCTCGGCACGGACTCCGTCCAGTTCAGCGAGATGACCGGTTCGCACCTCGCCGTGCGGCGACGCCCACTCGAACCCCACTCCACTCCCGACCCGCCCGAGCGCCTCGATCGCACGAGGTGCCGCCTCCGGGTAGAGCACGGCGACGATCGGTCCTTCTGGAGTAACGATCCGAAGCCGAGTCGCTTGTCCGTTTCGCCCGGGCGCTACCTCTCGAGCTGCGAGCGACTGCACCTCCACGAGCGCCAGGACGAGCACGAGCACGACCAGGCACGGCGCTCGGAGCGGTTTTCTGAGACATCGGGTTTTTGCTTGATCACGCATCGAAAGCCTCCGTTCTAGGAGACTCAACGACCGCGCTCAGGCGATCCCCTCACCCGAAGTTGGTTCTCAGTCGGCGCGCCCCTCATCCCGCGAGTTGGTACCCGCGGTACAAGGCTCCGAGCTGCGGACTAGGATTCGAACCGACCCGTTGCGAGGAAAGAGATCACCAGCTGCTGGACTCTCGTCGAGCGCATGATCAACGGATGCGAGTGCGCCACCGTGACGTGATCCGACATGCCGTCGACCTTCGTGCTCTCGACCGAGACCTTGCCGTCGTCCGGGCTTGGGAGGAAGCGGGAGAGGATCAGGTTCACCGATCTCGACCCCGCAACCACGCCCAGCTCGAAATCGACGGGCGGCAAGCGCCGCGGCACACTTTGGGGATCGGTACCCAACTGCATCCCGGCAGGACCGTTGAGCGCTCGAAATCCCGGCACGTGCCGATAGAAGTCGACCACCTCGCTCCCCTGATTCGGCGGCGCGAGCATCACGACCCGACCAAGGTTCGCGATCTGCCGCTCAGCCAGGTACTTGCGGAGCAGGATGCCGCCCAACGAGTGAGTGACGAAGTGGACGGCCGCATCGCTGGGACACTGTTCGAGTCCCGACCCGACGGCCAATGGTGCGAGGTCTTCGATCGAATGACGCCTCGACGGGTAGCCGACGTTCACGACGGCGTAGCCGGACTCCTCTAGCGGTCGGACCAAAGGCGACATGGAGCGATGCGTGCGCGCAAGGCCGTGCATCAGCACGACCGCCTCAACCGGCCTATCGGAGATCGGTGACTCCACTGACACGTTCTCGTCGTCTCCTCGATCTCTTGAGAGTCCGCTCGACACAGTGTGAGTGAGAAGGTGGTGGTTCGATCCTAGGAGCTACTCAGCACCCTTCGAGCACCATTCTCTTCGTCGAGCAGCACCGCGCGATTTCGGCCGGCTCGCTTGGCTTCGTAGAGGAGCTCGTCAGCGACCTTGACGAGCCGCTCGGGACTCGAGCTGCGATCCGGACGCAAGCTCACGCCGCCCGCGCTCAGCGTCACGACCTGGGCACACGACGAGAGCTCATGCCGAATGTCCAGCGCCTCGACTTGCCCCAGCGCCCTGCGCACCATGGTCGACAGCCCGTCGAGCCCGGTGCCAGCCAGAACACCGACGAACTCCTCACCCCCGAAACGAGCGACCATGTCACCGGGGCGCCGCCAGTTGGAGGCGAGAGTGGCCGCGACCCGACGCAGGCACTCGTCACCGGGCGCGTGTCCGTAACGGTCGTTGTAGAGCTTGAAGTCGTCGACATCGAAGAGCGCCAGCGACAGCTCCGATCCGTGCCGCAGACTCCGACGCCACTCCGAGTGCAAGGCCTCGTCGAAACTCCGTCGATTGGCGATACCGGTGAGCGAGTCGACGCTCGCTAGCTCCTCGAGGAGATCACGAGCGCGCTTGAGCTCGACATGGGTGTTCACCCGCGCCCGCACCGTGGGCGGACTCACCGGTTTGGTGATGTAGTCGACGCCGCCAGCTTCGAATCCTTTCGCCTCGTCAGCCACGTCCTCGAGAGCTGTTACGAAGATCACCGGGATGTCTCTCGTAGCCTCGTGGGACTTGAGTCGGCGACAGACCTCGAAGCCATCGAGGTCTGGAAGGATCACGTCGAGAAGGACCAGGTCGAGCTCCGTCGACTGGGCGATCTCGAGTGCCCGAGCCGCGGTCTTCGCCATGAACAGCCGATAGCCGTCACCAACCGAGTCGGCCAGCACCCGGATATTGGCCGGCTGATCGTCGACGATGAGAACTCGGGCCCGGTCCGGGAGACCGGCCGGGTGGAGGCTCACATCGCTCATGAGCGTCCCGCGACGTCGGCGTCATCCGAAGAGACACGCCCGCCCTCGCGAAGCGCTCCGAGCGCTCCTTCGTAGTCGAGCCGACGCACCAGCGCCGCAACCTCTGCAACCCACGGCGCCTCCTCGCCGTCATCGGCAAACCGCGTCTCGACCTCTCTCATCAGGGTGTCGGCCTTCATGTCGCCGAGCTCCAGGCATTCGCCAAGCTCCGCCAGAAGCTCGTCCAAAGCTCGCGAATCGTCGCTCTGACGCGGCGTGTGATCGCCCTCGCGACCACTCGACAGGTGCGCGTCGATGCCTTCGAGAACTGTCCGGAGTCGGGTTCCCAGCGTCACCAGATCGTCGGCTTCGACGTCACCCTGTGCAAGACGATCGAACACGACGCCCGCACTTCGGGCCACGTCGACCAGACCGAGATTGGCAGCCACTCCCTTGAGGTCGTGAGCCCGCCGGCGCGCACTTTCCCGCTCGCCGGCCGCCAGCAGCCCCGCCAGCTCGTCACCGATCTCTCGAAAGTCGATGGCAAATCGCTCGAGGTACTCGTCGTAGCGTCGCATGTCGCCCGCGCTGACGAGAAGTCCCTGGCGCAAGTCGATGCCTGGAAGCTCGATCTCCTCGGACGAAGAAGACGGGACTTCGATCGGTCCGAGCGCAAGAGCTTCTCCTCCCGACCGTCGCTGTTGGATCCAATGCGAGACGCGGTCCGTCATCAGAACCGGATCGATCGGTTTGGCCAGATGATCGTTCATACCTACCGCGAGGCAGCGCTCTCGCTCATCCCTCATGGCATGAGCCGTCAGTGCAATCAGCGGCAGCTCCTCGAACTCCGGGATGAGGCGAATCCGCCGCGCCGTCTCGAAGCCGTCCATGTCTGGCATCTGCAGGTCGAGCAGCACGGCGTCGAAGGCAGAAGGAGACGCGCCTTGGAGCAGCTCGAGGGCCGTACGTCCATCCTTGGCTGCAGTGACGATGGCACCTTCCTGCTCGAGCAGCTCGGTCGCGATCTCTTGATTGATCTCGTTGTCCTCGACCAGGAGCAAGCGGGCACCACTCAGTCGTTTCGCCCGAGCCGTGCTGGGGGCCGGCCTCAGGGATTGGGGGCGCTCGTCGGACATCGGCACTCGATAGTCGGCGGCGAAAGAGAAGGTCGAACCCCGTCCCGGTGTGCTCTCGACGGCGATCTTTCCGTTGAGCTGATTGACGATTCGTTCGGAGATCGTGAGACCAAGTCCAGTTCCACCGAAGCGACGCGTGATCGAAGCGTCGGCCTGAGTGAAGGCGTGGAAGAGGGCATCGATCTGCTCTTCGCTGAGCCCGATGCCGGTGTCGCGGACCTGGAACGCGAGACGCACGGTCTCACCGGACTGGCTCTCGACCCCTACGGCCAGC
>JANQPS010001139.1 GCA_028285365.1 Thermoanaerobaculia bacterium
TCGCGCCTCTCGGGCGGAGAGTGTCAGAGGGTCGCGATCTGCAGGGCGCTGCTCCTGAGACCGCCGATCGTGCTTGCCGATGAGCCCACCGGCAACCTCGATCCGCGTACGGGTGAGACCGTTCTGGGGCTGTTTCTGGAGATGGTCGAGCGCCATTCGGCCTCCTGTGTCCTGGTGACGCACAACCCGTCGGTGGCGGGTCGCTGTGCTAGAATTCTGACGCTCGAGGACGGTTCGCTGAGCGGTTCTTGACGCTTCAGAGGCCATTGAACCAGCGTTTCTCGAGTGGTTTCTCTGTAGCTGCCGAAGAGTCGTGTCGGGCTCGCTGCAGAGCTGCTCTGGAGCCGGACAGGACGAGCTCGAGCGGCAGGGATTCGCCGAAACGGTGGCTCTCTGGATGGAAGTTCCGGGTGGCGGGTTCGAGGACGGTTTCCGATCTTGCTTGATTGAGCTGAACACGGAGCATATAGACGGCAAACGCTTGATACTCGGGTACTGCGCCATGGCGTAGACCATGCAGGCTAGGCAAGATCGACGGCCGGGGGAATGAGGTCCCGGCCGTTGTCGTTTCGGTGCCTGGACGTGCAAGGCAGCCGGAGCCAAACAAGTTCACCTCCCGGATCTGGCCGGCGACCAGATCGACTCGCAGCCTCAGAAACGACCTCGACAAGACCCAGAGGGTGATCAGACAAAGTGTTCGAGAAATACAACGAGAAAGCACGACGTGCACTGTTCTTTGCTCGCTACGAGGCGAGCAAGCTCGGCTCACGCGTCATCGAGTCCGAGCACGTCCTGCTGGGCATCCTCAGGGAGGGTGAAGACACGGTCACCGAGCTCTTCAGGCGTTTTCGCATCAAGCCTGAAGAAGTCAGGCGCGAGATCGAAGGCGAGCGGGTTTTCGTGGAGCGGATCTCATCGACCGCCGAGCTACCACTTTCCGAAGAGTCCAAGAAGATCCTGGCCTACGCCTCGCACGAAGCCGAGAGCATGTTGCACGGCTCCGTCGGCTCCGAGCATCTCCTCATCGGTATTTTGCGCGTGGACGGATGTCTCGCGATGCGGATCCTCTCGCAGTACGGCTTCGATACCTACGCCGTTCGTGAGGAGGTCTTGTCGATCGCGAAAGAGCGAGAGGCCAACCGCCAGAAGAAGGAACTCCCGTTCCTGTCCGAGTTTGGTCGCGATCTGACGACGCTCGCTGCCGAAGGCACGTTCGACCCTCTGATCGGCCGTGATGCCGAAGTGGAGCGCATCGTCCAGATCCTGTCGCGTCGGACCAAGAACAACCCGATCCTGCTGGGCGAGCCCGGGGTCGGCAAGACCGCGATCGTGGAGGGACTGGCGCAACGCGTGGTGGACGGTGCCGTTCCAGTGTTTCTGTCGCGCAAGCGCATCATTGCCCTCGACCTCTCGCTCGTCGTTGCGGGAACCAAGTATCGCGGTCAGTTCGAAGAGCGTCTCAAGGGCATCCTCAAAGAGCTTTCCGAGTGTCAGGACCTCATCGTGTTCATCGACGAGATCCACTCGCTCATCGGCGCCGGCTCTGCCGAAGGATCGCTGGATGCGGCGAACATCCTCAAACCCGCGCTGTCTCGGGGAGAGATCTCCTGCGTCGGCGCGACGACGATGAAGGAATACCGCAAGTACATCGAGAAGGATCGGTCGCTACTCAGACGCTTTCAGGCCATCCAGATCGCGCCTCCAAACGAGACCGAGACTCTCGAGATCCTCGAAGGCTTGCGCGAGCGCTACGAGCGCTTCCACGGCGTCAGCTATGTCGACGCGGCCCTGCGCGCGGCCATTCATCAGTCGACTCGCTACATTCCTGATCGCTTCCAGCCCGACAAGGCGATCGACGTGATCGACGAGGCCGGAGCCAAGGTGAAGCTGCGCAAGGTTCGCGATACCCAGAACCTGAGGCGTATCGAGCAGGAGATCCGGCAGGTCGTGGGCGAGATGAAAAGCGCGATCTCAGCCAAGGACTTCGAGCGCGCCGTGTACCTGCGGGAGCGTGAGATCGAGCTACGCGAGGACCTCGAGACCATGAGTGTCGGCCTCGACGAGAACACGGTCTCCGAGGTCACTCAGGAAGACGTCGAAGAGGTGATCTCTTCGTGGACCGGGATTCCGGTGGCGAGCCTACGCTCCGACGAGGCGACGCGGCTCGCGACGATGGAGTCGATCCTCAAGAAGCGAGTCGTGGGTCAGGATCGCGCCATCAACGCCATCAGTCGGGCGATTCGCCGTTCGAGACTCGGGGTTTCCGACCCTCAGCGACCGTGCGGCTCTTTCGTGTTCCTCGGTGCCAGTGGCGTCGGCAAGACAGAGGTCGCTCGGCGTCTGGCCGAGTTCCTCTTCGGCTCCGAAGACGCGCTGGTTCGCTTCGACATGAGCGAGTACATGGAGAAACACGCCGTC
>JANQPS010001158.1 GCA_028285365.1 Thermoanaerobaculia bacterium
GGCCCTGCTGGCGGGAGAGTGGCTGATCATCGGCCGGCTGCTAGGTGGCGTCGGCGACGGATGGGCGCCAGCTTCCCGTCACATCCCGGTCGGGGCCCCTTCGTCTGACTCAGGGCATGCCTTCGCTTGGCTCAGGGTGACAGGGGGGAGGAAGGGCCGCCAGTCTCCGGATCGCGTCAGGCGTCGCAGGTCATGAACGCCTCGATGAGCTGGATCGGCTCGAAGGCGGTCGACTGCGGGTTCTCGAACGTCTGCACGTCACCTGTGGTGGTATCGGTCACGTTGATGGTGACCCGGACGTCCGTGAGACCGCCGGCGAAGATCCAGTAGTGACCGTTGATGCCACATCCGTCGAGCACCTTGATGATGAGCTCGACGTTGTCGTCGCTGAAGAACCAGAAGTAACCCGTGTCCGAGGTGAGCGCGACAGCCTGCCCGCGGCCGGTCTGGCCCTGGGGAGTCTCGAAGTCGACCTCGATCTGGAAGCGATCTTCGTTCAGACACAAGAACTCGTCGTCCACCACGACCTCGGAATCGATCCGTTGTGCATCACTGGCAGTCACCGCAGAACTCGCTGGTGGGCAGCGAAACTCCTGCGCGCCAGCGGACGTTGCAAATCCACCGAGTACGATGGCAAAAGCGGCGAAGACGAGGAGTGTGCGGGCAAAGCGATTCACTGGGGTGTTCTCCAAGCGGTTGAGACCGTCCGCGCAGTATAGCTCAATGACATATTTTTCCGACGTCCGATCTGCAAGAAATCCACGTCACGATCTGACACGAGAAAGGGCCGGACGTAGCGTCCGGCCCTTCGGGAGCACTGGCTGACGGGCGGATGCCTCGTCAGCCGTTTCGTTCAGCGCTGCCGCTAGAAGCGGATGCTGAAGTTCGCCCTGATCTGCCGCGGACGCTGGAAGTAGCGTCTCACCGGGTAGACCTCGCCGCGACCGCTGAAGCTGCGTTGCCGCTGCTGGTCGGTCACGTTGATGACTTCCACTCGGAGCTCGGCCCGCAGGTCGTCACGCCCGAGCGGGAACCCATAGGCACCACTCATGTTGAGCGTGTACTCGTCGGAAGTTCGCCTCCCAAACTCACCCGGAACGTGAGTCGTCAGACCAACGCCCGTGTTGTTGCCGGCGTTGCCATCGAGTGTGATAGCGGAAACGCCCTCAGTCCGAGCCCACGGCGTTCCGGTCTGGTAGGTCAAGTGACCACCCAGGGTCAGGTTCTGCTTCCCGAACGTGAACGTCTTGAACCCGAAGGAGTTCAGGATGAGCTCGCGGTCGTAGACCGTGTTCGGACCTCGCCGATTGATGGTTGAGGCTGACTGACCGACAAAGCCATCCAGCAGCGCGTTGCAGTCGACCGGCACCGTACGGGTGACCTGGTTCGCCTGGCAGTCGTCGACGTTCTGCTGAGTGAGCAGGACTTCGAGGTTCTCGCCGTACGTGCTGTTGGTGTTGTTCCACCATTCACCGGCACCCGTGGTGTCAGTCTCGGACCAGGAGATGTTGTTGTAGATCGCCCAGCCGTCGGCAAATCGCCGGTTGAGCTGGATCTGCACGCCCTGGTAGTTGTTGACCGGCTGCTGGAACGCGTCGAGCGTGCCCTGCGTGATGAGAGGCGTCCCGTCCGGCCTCACGATGCCTGCAGACTGACGCGCCGCCTCGAGGTTGGCGAGGATGGTCGGCAGGTTCTTGTAGTTGCCGGTCAGGAAGATGTTCTCACCAAGGTGATCGATCTGGGTATTCGAGAACATCATGTCCTCCATGCCCCAGTCGATGTACTTGACGTCGAGAGCCCAGTTGCGAGTGAACTGCCACTCGAAGCCCAGGATGACCTCTTCCTTGTAGTAGGGATCGATCGTGTGATCGAAGATGCCCTGATCGATCGGCACCCACATCCGTCCCGGGACGATCCGGCTGAAGTCGAGCGTGTAGCCCACCTCGGAGCAGCCGAGCACCGCAAACGCCACGTCGATTGGATCGCAGAACAGGTTGATCTGGCGGCCTTCGTAGCCGTTCCACAGGTCGTGCATGCCACCAGCCGTACCGCCGCCACCGGCGATCCAGGCCTGATTGAGCATGGCGTGATAGCGCCCGGTGTTCACACTGAACAGCATGCGGCCGTCACCTTTGACGTCGTAGGTCGCCGAAATCCGCGGATCGACGTAGTCAGCGTCGATGACCTTGCGACGGATGTCGTTCCAGCCTTCTTGCTGCTCCACGCGGAAGCCCAGGTTGAAGGTCCAGTGATCTCCGACCGAGAAGCGATCGCGCACGTAGAGACCGACGTTCTCCATCTCGGCGTCACCACTGCCCTTGAGAGGCAGCAGCCACTCGGGGTTGTAGTCGACGAAGTAGCACGTGTAGCCCCAGGGCAGTCCAAAGGCGTTGGCTGTCGACTGGCTGCCGCGCAGAATGCCGCAGGTGCGCTGCTCAGGATCACCGGTCCCGAGCGTGCCCGCACCTTCCCAGCCGTAGGGGTTGAACGACGTGTAGTTGTGGCCGT
>JANQPS010001163.1 GCA_028285365.1 Thermoanaerobaculia bacterium
GTCGCCGCGCGCGATCGCTCGGTAGACGCTCTCGCGGTTCAGATCGAGCAACTCGCCGAATGCGCGTGCATCCAGAAACTCCCCTGTTGCGGTCTTCCGTTGACTCATCTTCGATACCTCCATAGCTGGTCACCCCGCGCTGGCCCCGTAGGCATCAATGGGAACGACCCGGGTCTAGCTATAGATAAGAGATCGAAAAGGTTATGCGCAGGACTAAGTGGATCTTCGGTGACGAGTAAGACTGGGACGCGAGCGGGCTCTGACTCCGGCTGCTGCGACATACCGGCTCGAATTAGTACCCCATACGATCGCCGCCGTGTCGGCCTACGGTGGCCTTGCTCGTGCCACTTCTGACCACTGCCCGGAGCCCGGCAAGAGCGTCGCGACAACACAAGGCGATCGCCCGAGAGTAAGGCAAATCGCAAGTGTGGTAGGCCGCGTGGTAGTTGCGCTGTGTCATCGACTGAAGTTCTCGACCCAGCTCTCTGCGACTACCGTTCCGATCGAGGCGCGAATACCGGCTTGACGACACCGACCTTCGTAATGTGCAGTCTGCGCTTGGGGGAATCGTTCTGGGCGAGCCACGCCGCATCGGAGACCTGACACGCGCTCTTCGCCCTGGTCGCACGCTTCGCGGCAGCCCGACGCCGACGGGTCTCCCTACGCTGCTCTCGCCGACGGCGACGACCAGCCTGCGATTTCGTGTGACTCGTCTGGATGCCGTCGCCCAGGATGGGCTTGGGCGGGACTTCCTTGAAGCCGACGCGCTTGAGGTGCCCTGCGACATAGTTACGCGCATCTCGACCGGGCTCCTCCGCCATCGGGTCCGACATCTTGATGAAGAAGCCAGACGCCGCACAGACTCGCTCCAGAAGTCCCATATCCACGTCAGCCGGGCGTTGCGGCACACCGTGGATATGGGGCAACCCCATGCGCGATGCAGCCATCACCGAGCACAGGCGCAGCGGTCGCCCCGTGGAACGAAGGTGAATCCTCTCCAGCCGGAGCCAGAACCTCTCCATCTCCTCGGGTTCCACATTCGCCGCAGCCAGAGTCACCATGGCATCCGGTGGGAAGTCATACAGATTCATGTAGCTCTCCAGCTCTTCAGCAGACCCGATGGCCTCTCCCTTCAGCCTGATCGCCCTTTCCTCTTCTTGGAGGAGCGCCCAGTCACCCTTGGACATGGTGACTACCGGAATGAAGGTTCAACCAGTCGTCTCCGAGTCCAGCCGGAATCAGAGTGGGCTGGCTGGAGCCGGTGACGAGGGTGGAACTTGCTTGATGGGGGGCTCTAGCTCGGGTTGAACTCGATGAGCCCGGGATACTGGCTTGGGTGGGGAGCGGGAGGTCTCTGTTTGACATGCTGTCCATGATTCCCTCTGTGATGTGATGTTCCGAGAGGGCTTCGCCGGGTGCAGCTTCTTCATCCTTGAACCCCTCTCAGGGTCCTACCCGACAGACCTCATTGGCAGTTTCGACCGCTTCGTGCTGGCTCTTTCCAGCTCCGACCGCTTGCTGCCGGGATCTTCCGACTCCGATCGCGATGCGGCTCTGCCATGGACCCTTTAGGAAACTGCGCTCCTACTGGGTCCCAACTCAGAGATAACCACCTTGAGAGTTCGCTCGGCTTTCACGCCCCCAGTGGATCGCCGGTCATAAAGTCGCGGCCCCCATGCCACCAGACTCAACTCCTGTCGCACGACTACCTCCACCGACCATCATTGCCAGCCGGATACTGCGCTGACTCTCAAGCCAGCTCCGGGTTCTCCCTACCTCTTTCAGTCTGACCACGGCCACGACTGCTGAGAGGCTCGCCAGGAGCCCTAGACGGCTGTTGGAGCTGACTTCCGAGTTTTGAAAATGGGAGTCCTGATCGAAACAGGGATGCTCGTTCCGGTCTCTCCGGCCCCTCGACCTGCCTCACGCGCCTCACGGTCCGACGTGTCGCTTGATGCGCAGCTATCGCCCCGGCGAAAGCGGCAGTCACGCCCTCGGTACCCCTGCCTAACGCCGGAACTTCCAATTACTTCGCATGGATGACGCGCAGTACCGAAGACGCAGCCAGCAGGTATCCGTGCATCGAGGCACTTGAATATCAACGCGATTTGGGTGCTTGGCGTCTTTGGCAAGCGGCGCGCAACTACCCGGCAAGAACAGCCAAAGAGTAAAAGGAGAAGTACACGCGCGGCAGCAGGCCCGGAGATGCGAGGCCCTGAGCACCGCCCAAGAAGGAGATTGATTCGATGGACAACACGATGGAGATGGATGAGTTCGACACGAACAGGAACGAGGTGCGGGCCTACGCCGTG
>JANQPS010001179.1 GCA_028285365.1 Thermoanaerobaculia bacterium
CCCGTGCGGGTCGAGGGCTTCTCGACCTTCAGCTCCTCCCCGACCTGTCGGACGGCGAGGAAGCCGTGGTCGGCCGTGAGAACGACTCGCCGGATGCCGGCGTGGAGCAATCGTGCGACGGCGGTCTGGAGTACGTCGAGCGTGGCGTCGAACGAACCCCAGCTCGCTGCGAGCTGGTCGGTCTCGCCGTCGGCGTCGATTTCGGTGGACCGAACAACCACGAGTGCCGCTCCATCGATGCGCTTCTTGAGTTCGCGGCTCGTGAACTGCGCCAGCTTGTCGAGCGGAACGTCGACCACGTTGCCATGGGCCTTCTCGAAACGCTTGACCCGATCAGAAACCGTTCGCACGGCCTGTCCGTCGACGTGCACCGCGAGGCGGGAGTCCGAGCCCAGCTCCACGTCGAACCGCTCGTCGGCGCCCGGGGTGATCGCGGCCATGCCGACCAGCGTGATTGTCGGGGCGGCGGCAAGGGCTGCCCGAATATCGATGGCGGCATTCAGCCTGCCGAGCCTGGTAGCGAGATCTCGGCCGAGTTCGTAGCGAAGCGCATCGACGAGCACATAGGCCGTGCTCGCCTCGCCATGCACCTCCTCCTGATGGATGCGGCGCTGCTGTTGCCCGTCGGAGACGTGCGCATCACGGGAGATTGAGTCCGCCGTTCGTCGCAGCACCTCGTCGAGCCACTGCTCATAGCGTTGGCGGGCGCGTCCGAACGCATCGTCGAGGCCGTACAGGTCGGCGCCGGTGCTGACTCGTACGAACTCCACGCGGCGGTACGCGCTGTCGACCTCCCAGCCGGTCGACGAGTACCAATCGACCATGGACGCCAAGGACTCGGCCGCGGGTGGCTTCTTCTCCAGCGCACCGTTCAGTCCGGCAATGGCTGCGACCGCGCGCCATCGGGCTGGGAAATCGTGATCCTCGAGCCGGTTCGGTTGCGCCCACCAGCTCGATCGGAGGCGGACCTCGGCCAGCTCGCTCGCAGCCCTCCAGTCGCCCTCGTCCAGCGCTCGCTTGGATTCAAGGAGAGCAAGCTCCTCTAGCCCTGGCGTTAGATCAACGGTGGCCATCCCGTGCTGCCAGTTCATGAGGGCAACGGTGTGCAGCACACGATCCGCCTCGTCGGCGAGCTCGACAACGGCGGCCGATGCTTCGGGCGTCGCCCGAAGGAGGGCCCACGTGTCGTTGACCGTCTTGCGCTGCGGCTTCGTCGGCGGCACGAAGGATCCGCTCAGTTCGTCCGGGAGCGCGCCTATCGCTTCGTGGACAGCTGTGAGCACGAAGTGACGGAAGACCTCGGAGCGAAGGGCAGCTCCGTCTTCCGCGTTGACCTCAGCGCCAGTGGCCTGGGCAAAGAACTCCTGCGCGGCGTCGAGGAGGACCGGTTCTGATAGTGGCGCGTCGTACGAGCCGGTTAGCAGCGCCCGAGCGATGGCCGAGGTACCGGACTCGCCCACCAGCGTCATCAGCCTCGCATCCGCCTCGCTCGCACCCGCGTCGAGCGCCGCTTCGGCTTCCCCGAGCGTCTGGCACTGCTTGCCCAGCTCCTCGATCCGGTGGTCGGTGAGCTGACCACGCAGCGAAGATCGGATGACGGTGGGAAGCAAGCTGCGATACGAGGCCCCAACCGCCCGCAGTTCCTCGAGCGGATCGGGATCTGGCGCCGGCGCTGATACATAGACAAGTAGGTTCGGCGGAGTCGTTCCGGCTAGTTGGGCCTCAACTTCTCTCCGGAGCGCGAACCAGCTTCCGTCGAACGTTGCGATAGTCGTGCCTTCAGGAGCGATCTCACCAACGAGCGAGCCGTAGGACTGCTCGCGGTCGTCCCAGATGACAACGCCGTGCCGCTGGAGCTTGCCGGCGAGCTCTCCGGCCAGGTGCTCGCGTAGAGCAGTCATAGCTGCTCCGCGTACTTCGAGACCGTCGACCACGTGTAATTGCCCTGCTTCAGCTCCTTGCGGTACTTCGCAGCTTCTTTCCATGCGGGGAAAAGCCTGGCCAGTGGGGCAGCGTTAAGCACAGCGCCGTCGTCGAGGTCAGGTTCCCACCCGAGGTTGGCGATCCGCTCCGCCTCGTCCCGAAACACACTAAGCTCGACAGCGAGACTCTGTTCGGCATCGAGCTCCGCCGAGATGGCTGCAAGAGCTCGTCCCGCGCCTCCACGGTCATACTCTCGCTGCAGCGTGGCGATGCGCTGGTCCGCGACGCGTTGCCGTCGCTCTGTTTCCCGAACGACCGCGAACAACATCTCGCGCGACAGCCTGGGCATATAGAGCCAGATACCCCACTTCTTCGAAGCGACCTGGAGCTGCCAGTAGATCGGCGCCTTTCTCGCACCTTGGCTGTAGAGCTGCAAGTGCTGCTTGAAGAACTTCATCCGCAAGTATTTCTGGATGGAAGCCGTGCCGAGCGCACGTCCGACCAAATCCTGCTCAACTTCTAGGTACAAGCTCTCGCTGAGTCGTATCACCTCGCGAGCCAAGTCCCTATCGTCCTCAGGATCGTCGAGAAGTAGCATTGGGCCCTTTGGATCGTGTTGCCGGCGTGGGGGCCCCTCTCGCCATGCCTGCTCGGCAAATTCGGGCAGTTCAGGCACTGCGCTGCCACGCCTCACCTCCCAGCGTCCGAATGCCACACCCACGAGGAAGCTGAGCAGACGGGAACCCGGCGTCTGGGCCAGTTCATCCTCCACGACAGAGGCATTGAGTTCAACACGACTCTCGATCGTCGGGTCGATGCGTTCGGTCAGTCCGAGTCGAAGTTCGACCTGTCGATCGAGGGCCGTCTGCGTGGCCCGCACTCTCTCAACGACATCCTCTATCCAGTGCATAGTCAGCTGCTCGGGGTCAGCGGCAAAGACCGGAGATGTCTCTCGCGACATCTCGACCCTCAGAAAGCACGAAATGAGTTCAGACGTGGTTCGCTCGATCTCGGCATCGTCGATCCACTCGGGATCAAGGGGCAGAGACTTTGCGCTCGCGTTCTCAGTGCTTCTACCCCGCCCGAAGACGCTCAATATCTCAGCGATTGCGGTTGTGTTCAAGAATCCGAGGACGCCGAGGCTTTTTGATGTACTACGAGGAAGAACTGCAATGCTCGTATCTGCGAAGATCTCCTCACACGGCATCAGTCGAGCCGAGAACCCGATCGACGACATGCGCGGAAAGCAGACTCCAGGCTGCCCCCAGTACTTGCTGGACTGCATTACCTGTGCCATTCGCCCGGCACTAGCGCCGTAAGTCTTTAGCTCCTCACCGTTGCGCTTCCAGTTGAGCAACAACACCGTTGGTGCATAGAACGGCTGATACTCGCCGCCCTTCTCGTATTCGATCCACCCTCGCTCGCGACATGCAGTACCCAACTCCCACCACGCTCGTACGTAACGAAAGTTGTCGAAGGTCTTTCCGCCCGTACGCACTACCGCTACCGCCGGATCAAGTGTGACGTCTCGATCCCAGAGGTCCAGAACCGATCGAGAGACATGAAATGCGAACGGACTGTTTGGGAGCTTCCCGAAGATCCCAAGATCGTGCGCCTCGAGTCCAGATTCGAGGCCCTCGCGGAGACACGCCGCCCTATCCGGCGACTGCTGTAGATCTAGGTATCTGCACTGCTGCGACTGCGCCACGATGAATGCAGCCGTGTTGACAGTAGCGCCGTGGAGAACGCCCCCGCCAAGGTCGACAAGCGCGCTCAGTCCTTCCTTGATGAGCTGATCACGCAGTGATCGCAGACGCTTGGTCGTTAAGAACGTTGAGGATGTGATAGCTCCCGTGGACACCTCACTCAGTTCGATACAACGCTCGACAAAGCACGCATACAACTCCGTCCATGAATCGGGGTACGCGGCCTTCAAGTATTCCTCTGAGTTCTCGCACGACAGTCCAAACGGAGGATTCATCAGGCAGGTGGTGTAGCGGCGGCTCAACGCCTCGACGAAGCGCACGGCGTCGTAGGCTTCGGCGGCGAAGAGCCGTTGTGAGGCGGTCGACGTCGTCTGGTCGGCGATCGTCGCTAACGTCTCGAGGACCACAGATTTGACGTTGGCGGCATCCTCCTCCGTTACGCCCTCGGAGAGGGTTCCCTCGATCTGACCGGTTCCGAACGCGTCGCGTGCCTCTCGGTCGAGGCGGTCTTCGATCTTGAGCAGAGGGCCGAACACTGGAGCCTCGACAAGCTCGTCAGCGATCGCGCGCACAACCCGGCCTACGTGGCCCGGCAGGGCGGCCATAAGATCGTCGGCCTCGGGGGTGGCCGGTAGCGACCGGGCGCAGATCACGTTGGGCCTCGGGAGCGGAGTGCGGCAGTGGCGGCGAGCCCGGAGGATCACGGCTGCCTGCGCGATCTGGGTCGCACGGGGGTCGATGTCGATGCCCCACAGCGACCGGACGATGTCCGGCGCCGCATCTTCGGCGTCGATCCCAGCGTGCCGCCAGGCGGCCTCAAGCACGTCGTAGGCGCCGAGTAGGAAGTGCCCTGAACCGCACGCCGGATCGAGCGCACTTACCTCGCGAATATTGATCGCTTCCGCGGCTGGTTCAGGCAGCTCGACGAGCAGCGGCAGGTCGTCAGCTAGCGCTGGGTACGACGCGGCAAGGTGAGCGCCAAGGGTGTTCTGGACAAGGAACTCGACAACATAGGACGGCGTGAAGAACTGGTTCCGAACTGCCAGCTCCCGCGAGGTCCGGGGAGCCGAGGACTCACGCATTTCTTTTCGTTCGTCGGCCGAGTTGAAGAACTGGTACGACCAGCCGAGCGCGTCGGGTGCCGACCAGATCGTCTCATCGGCAGCGACGAACGACTCGATCAGCTCTGAGAACGCAGCCGTCGACGGTTCGAGTTCGAGGAGCGGGTTCCGGGGGTCGAACAGCGCGGGGACGTCGGCCGACAGCTCGTCGGCGCAGATCCGAACAAACAGACGGAAGCGCTCCCACTCCTCGTCCGCGCTGGCCGGTGCGATCTCGGCGAAATCGCGGAACCCCTGCGAGGCGAGCCCGTTGCCTATCGCCTCGGGGAGGATGCCAAGCCCTTCGGCGACCCGCAAGGCGACGAGCCGGTTGACATGGGTGAACGCCGCCTCGCGAACCAGTCGCTCTACTGCAGCTCGCTCGGTCTCACCCTCACTGCGCAGGAAGGCGACGACGTCCAGTAGGTCGATTCGGACCGCAGCCTGCGACGCATTGAGCGACAACGCTTCTGCTTTCTCGATCCGTCCGTCGGTGTGGTGGATGCCGAAGTGACCCTCCAGCGTCGAGGCGAGATCGGCCTCGATCAGAGACCGCGCCTTCTGAATCAGGTTGCTCAGGGCGGTCCGCTGCGCGCCGTCGAGGGATGCGGTCATCGGAACCGGACCTCGGTGTCGTCATCGAGCTCGCTCAGGACCGCTTCCCGAAGCCGGCCGAGCGCTGCGTCCAACTCCGTCTCGGAGGTGATGGGGGCGCTCCAGACCCCCGCGGCGCGCACATGACGGACCTCGCGGGTCGCCACGAGAGCGTCGAGGGCGTCGGACGCGGCGCGGACCGCTCCTTCCACGCCTTGGATGTTTGCCCTAAGCAGCGGGATCGAGGTGGCGTCGCCGAGCCGGTGCAGCGGTGCAGTCACCTCGTCGAAGACATCGTCATCGACCGACGGGTAGCGGGTTCGGAGCGTCTCGGTGGCTTCGTCCACCTTCTCGCCGATGGTGTCTCGGAGAGAACGCTCCACCGTCGCGATGCCCTGTTCGATCTTGGTGGTGTGGCTCTTGATCTTGGCGATGTCCTCGCGGTACCGGGCACGGGCCAACAGTTCGCCGAGTCGAGCTGCCTCGCCGTCAATGTCAGGGTCGTCGAGCTGAGCGGCGTTGCGATGGGCAGTCGCCGCGGCGCGGAGTGCCGGCATCTCGTTCTCGACGACAATGGCTAGCTCGGCCACGGCTGTTCGACCGGCGGCGAGATCGGTGCGGCGCTCGTGCATCGTCTCGATGACGAGATCGTCGTCTGGGCCCGATAGGCGGGCGAGCAGTTCGTCCATGACGTCCAGCTGTTCGGGGACCTCGAGACCGGCGCCTCGGAGCGTCGACTTTGCTTCGGTGCAAGGGTGGCGAAGAGCGGCGAAGACCGCCCGGCCGCGCTGGGCGAGCGACCCGATGTCGAGACCGACTGGCTCTCCGGTCAACT
The DNA here is from genome assembly GCA_028285365.1 of Thermoanaerobaculia bacterium. Taxonomy (GTDB): domain Bacteria; phylum Acidobacteriota; class Thermoanaerobaculia; order Multivoradales; family Multivoraceae; genus JANQPS01. The sequence goes on from JANQPS010001179.1 coordinate 6,159, forward strand.
CGTGAAGCCATTCGGCGACCTCGCCACGGACCTCGACGCCGGGGCCAGTGTCCTCGGCGGGCCGGAAAGACGCGGACCGGAAGGTCGGGAGCTTAGAGAACATCGGCTCCAGGCGGTGGTCTGTGTGCGACGTGATCCGTGACGCTTGCGAGACAACCTCGAGGAGCCCAGCCCGCATTGCCGCAGCCAGAACCACCTGCAGTGCCTCGGGCGAGCAGCCGAAGGGCGGGCCACCAAAGTGCCGCTCGAGCTGCTGGCCATTCTGGTCCTCGTTGTACTGCTTCCGTGCGTTGATGTGAGCCACGACGGTCTCGATCGGGCCGCTGTCGGTAACGAGTTCGTGGCCGTCCTTCGTGATCGTCACGACGCTCAGACCCTCGGCCCCACAGCAGTCCGGGAGTCCTGCCAGGGAGTCCGCTTTCAATACCTGCACCGGATCCGCTCGCTTGACCGTCGCCGTGAACTCATCGAGTCGGGGGTAGATCTTGTCGAGGTGGTTGGTGACGATCTTCTGGGCGACCGGCTGCAGTTCGCCATCGGGCGCCTCCTGCGAGGTTCCGTCGAACACGACCGTCCCAGCGGCCAGGTCTCGCGCCAGGAGTTGACCGGCTGTCCGGCCGTGACGATCGGCGCGCTTGCGTTCCTCCTGGAGCAGGAAGCGCTCGGCTTCTCCCTGATCGTTCTTGTGACGGTCGATCATCTCCTCGCTGCGGTAGAGCTCGACCAGCGCCTCGAAGGTGTCGTTCCCGGTCTCGTACGCCCAGTAGATCCGACCTTCGTTGTCCTCCGCCCGGGACGTGACACGCAGCGCATCCAGGTCATCGTCTTCTCGGATGTCGAGGCTGATGTCACCGTCGGTGAGCTTCTCGCGCTCTGCGGACAGCTCAACCTTGAACGTTCGGCCCTGCGTGACGGTGAGAGACCCGAGACGGTCGCGCAACAGCATCTTGCGGAGACGCTTGTGCCGCTCACCGATATCGATCTGCCTGCGTTCCTTTTCCCAGTTCTTCTGCTCCGGGGTCTGTAGACGATACCCGTCATCTCCTTCGCGGAGGCGGTCCTCCTTGGCGAGGTCCGAGAGTGCCTCGCGCGCCTCTGCCTCAAGGGGATCGGCGTGGGTGCTGGGATGAAGCAGAACCGCCAAGTTCCGCGGCGAGAGGGGCACACCGGGAACGTCGGTGCACAGCGCTACGACTCGCATGATCTTGGCGTGGAGGCTGTCGTCTCCGTGTGCGCCCGCGACCTGCTCGACCTCGTGGCGCCACGCAGTCGGGATGACCTCCTCGAGAAGCGTGTACGAACGATCGAGCGTGACGAGCGTCCCGACGTCGTCGCCAGCGAGGCCCACCGTCGGGTTGGTGATCAGCTGCTGGGTGTGCTTGATGATCGTGCGGTTCGATCCACCCATCGTCTGCGGCGCGCCACCCTGGGCACGCCGGGCCGAAACGGCGTCGATCAGAACCTGGAGCTGGTAGGGCACCAGCGGATAGAGGCGCACGAAGTCCTCTTCGCTGAACGGCTTGTAGCGATCGGATTGCAGCGCAACGGAGGTTGCGAGCTTGTTCCGGTCCTTATCGAGGGCGGCACGGACAGCCGAAGAGCCGTCGGCGTTCTTGTCGAGCACACGCCGGCCGGTCACCTCGTCGATATCAGAAGGGAGCAGGTCAACACGGATCGGGAACCGATCGACCGCCTTGGCCAGCTCGGTCTGTTTGCCTTCGAGACTGTCGACGACGTCGGTGAGCTTCTCCTGCGACGTGGCGAGCAGCCAGAGCGCACCCTTCTTCTTCTGGCAGGCCTCGGCGAGGCCCTGGAGGCCGAGCATCCGGTCGGCAGACCGCGCGACATACTGGCCAGCCTCGTCGACGATGAACAGAAGGCGCTTGGCCCCGGGACGACGCCGTGCGAGCATCTCCAACGCGCGGTCTGCGAACCAGTTCGCGTTGATCTCCGGGGCGGCAGCGGCGTTCGACCAGGAATCCGCTGATGGGTAGGTCTCGGGGTCCAGCTCGTGGAGTACCCGGCTCGCCCGGTTCTTGGCTGTGATGATGTTGCGGTCATCGCTCCACGACCGGCCGTGCACCGACTCGTAGGTCTCGAGGAACTGCTCGAGACCTATCGTCTCCTCCGGTCCCTCGAGCGCGTACTCGAGCTCGGCCAGCGTGACGTCGCGGCTGTAGCCGAGCGACTCGAGCAGCGTTCGGTACACCGGCAGAACCACCGCTTCGCCTTCCCGCAACACGTTGGGGCTGGTGGCGAGGTCGAGAAGCACGGCCTCGGCCTCGATCTGCGAGTGGATGGTGCTCAGTAGTTGGCGGGCGCGAGGGATCTCGTTGAGTTCGAAGAAGCGGTCGGCGACCCGCTTGCCGTCAATCTCCGGGTTGGCGATGAGATATCCGAGCACCTTGGCGAACGATGACTTGCCGGAGCCGAAGAAACCGGACACCCAGATGTTGACCGTCTCGCTCGGGTTGAGGATCGTCTCCTGGAACATGTCGAGCACCTCGGTGAGCTCGTCTTTGATGTGCTCGGTCGGGATGTACTCCTCGACCTCGGTGAGGATCGTGGACTCGTCATCGACCTTGATGACCTCTTCGATCTTGCGATCGATCGGCCGGCTGAACAGTTCTTCGATTCTCACGATTCACCTCGGGGGATGATGAGGGCGCGGTAGCCGTAGGTCGGCTCGGTCTGACCCATGAACCGCAGTCCGTAGTCGCCCTCGATGCGGCCTGGGTAGAGGAGCGTGACCGGGCTGTCGATGCGAGCCTTGAGCTCGTCGAGCAACGTGCCGGTGCGATGGGCCGGGTAGAGCGCGCCGGCTCGGTACAGAAAGATGGCAGAGCGTTCGGTCTGCTTGGACTTGATCCGCTCAACGACTCGGTCGGCCAGCGTGGGTCGTGCGCTCAACACCTGCCGGACGGCGAGATGCGCTTCCTCGTACGCGCCGGCCCGTTCGAGAGAGATGATCTCGTCGAGTTGGCCGCCCTCCTCCAAGGTTTCCCAAAAAGCAGCGGCGAGGGAGACAGTGTCACAGTCGATGTTCCGCTGGTCAGCCTCGAGCCACCGACGGAGGTCGCCCAGCTCCCGCCGCACTACGTATTCGTCTTTCGGCTCGTACTGGTAGACGAGAAAGGGCGGGGTCGCCTTCGTCTCGTAGTAGGTGACGATCCGGTCCGCGATGTTGGCGACGGGCTCAGGCAACGGCACGGGCCACCTCCACCAGGCTGTCGGCCCGCCAGTCAATCCGGAGGCTCGAGCCGGCTCGGTCGTAGTAGACGAGCCCCTGTGCAGCGAGGCGCTGCATGTGTTGGTCGATCCGGGGCCCGTCGAGCAGCCATCGCTTCCACACTGGGGTAGTCAGAAGGCCGCGGCTCGACTCCCCGCTCTGATGGAGGCGGTAGGCAACGTAGGCGAACCCACCGTCGGAGATGCCGGGGCCTGCGATCTGTTTCGCCGCAGATCCCCTCGCGCCCTCAAGCCTTCCGAAATCTCGAAGCGCAGCGAGGAGCCCTCGGGCGATCTTGCGACGCCGGCCATCGGACCACTCCGGCGGTGATCCCTCCTTAGCTCGTTCAGCGAGCCACGTGTCCGCAAGCTCTGAGTCGACTCGCAGGCGCCCCTGGTCGTACCAATTGGACACCGCCTGCTCGGCGAACCGGGCAAGAAGCGCATCGGCGCGCGAGGTCTCGTAGTAGCACGCATCAACAAACGCAGGAGGCGAAGCACACAGTGCGCGAATCGCCGGGATCACCTCTGGGCCGGCGTCTACGAAACGGGGACGAAGGATGCGACTGGTTACATCGGATGCCCGCGCCAGCGAGGGAAGGCCGAGCAGGTTCAGCTCCGCAAACCGGTCGAGGTTCTCGGCGCAGCTCAGCTCCTCATCCCACAGCATCACGAACTGCCGTGCGTCGTCGAGCAGCGCACCACCCTTCGTGATGTTCGACGTGACCTCGCTCAACCCGCCACCTCCAAGAAGGGCGCGACGAAGCTCTCGCGGCCGACGTACGCAGTGGCAAGCATCCGCACGGCGTCAATCACTTCAGTCGGGTCTTCCAACGATGACCGATCGATGGTTCCAACTCTCCGCGCATCGCCGAGGGATTGGGACTTCGGCCTTTTGTGAGTACGTAGATGGTCCTCGATCATTTCGAGCGTGGCGTTCTCCAGCAGCCCGAAGATCTCAGAAGGCTCTTCTTCGGTCTTTTGTTCGGCGACCCACGCCGCAGTCCAGCGGCGTACCGGCCAGCGGTCGCTGAACAGGTGGACAGCGTTCGGGCGATCGATTGCGTCGTTGTGGCGGTTGGCTGCTGAGGCCAGGTCAAGTTCAACCGCTGCCATGCGCCACGTGCGTGGGAGCCGCTGCTTCAGAACGACGCGACCCGCGGCGCCGAAAGCACGAGATCCCCACCAGTTCCGCAGGTCCGCCTCACCCAGTCGAGCGACTCGAATCGTGGATCCAACGATCTCGTCGACATCACTTGTTGACATCACTGACACCACTGCACTCCTCCGCTCGACTCCCGTCTCCCGCACAACGGCCCGCTGTGACGAAGCCAGGCACGACAACCCGGACGGTCGGGAGCCGAGCGCAGCCGCTGGTATCTGCGCCAGAACGACGTCCTGCCGTGGCGTTCACGCGATCAGGATGAACGACGGATAGGGCGATGCCGTTTCGTGGGCATGAGAGCGCTGATCCCGCGCTCCGGCTCGGTTCGGCCATGGCGCACTTCCCGTCGACGGGTTATCCACCAGCGAAGCGACGGGATTCGCGCGATGCCGATCCATTGGCTCCCAGAATGGCTCCCAGCAGCCCACCTCACCGAAGCCCTCGTCCTCACGCAGCCCCCTAGCGCCTGCGATCGCTTTGTATGACCTAGTCAGCAGCGTGGGCGATACAGGAGTCGAACCTGTGACCTCTTGCGTGTCATGCAAGCGCGCTAACCAACTGCGCCAATCGCCCCGGTGGGTCTCGCACCGTAGCACGAGGGTCCGGAATCCAGGGAGGCACGCGCCGCCCTCGAGGCGGGGACCGGAATCGAACCGGCGTACACGGCTTTGCAGGCCGCTGCCTAACCACTCGGCCACCCCGCCGAAGGCCCCCAACCCTACCGAACCCGCCTCCCCGAACCCGCACCGGATGCGACGCATGCCACCGCTCGGGCACAGTTTGCCAAATCACTCACGAAAAGTGTGTCAATGGTCTTGACAGCCACGGAGAGTAGTCGTAGGTTCTGAGTTCGCAACCTGGAGACGAGCCTCGTCGGGACCGGATCGACGGACCCGGAGGGGTGACACAGGGGGTTTCGTCGCAGGACGATGCGCGCTGGGGGCGGTCGTCCTGCGACGAAGCATTTTTCGCCACGGGTCGACCACCGGCCCGACCCGCACCCCGCTTGACCCTGTCCCACCCCCGGAGCAGGCTTCCTCCCACACAAGGGGGCAGCCATGACCGACCAGGACGAACCGCAGGCCCCGCTCGACGCCCTGCG
>JANQPS010001183.1 GCA_028285365.1 Thermoanaerobaculia bacterium
CGTGCCCTGAGTGGAGTTCTCACCGTCGTCGCGTTCGCGGTACTTCCTCGCCCCGGAGGTCATCCTGAACGCAGTGAAGGACCTCGCGAGCACTCGTTGCTTGGTTCGGGGATGAGACCGTCGTTGCGGCCCACCTCGAGGTGAACGATCAGGCTCTGGTCTGACGGACTCGTGGGAGCCGAGAACGATGCCGTCGCCGGCATGCTGTAGCAGCGACGGTCAAGTGCTAGCGCCTGGTAGAGGCTGGGCGAGATCCTTCACTGCGTTCAGGATGACGTTGGGAGGGAGGATTGGGAGGAGGGCCTGAGGTCATGCGAGCTGGCTCGGCAGGGAGTCCGCGGCTTCGCTGAACCTCCAGACCCCGCCCCTGCTCACCGCGATTCTCTGACCCGCTGCAATAGCTCCTCCAGCTCGACCGTCCCGCGCCTGCCGAAGAGGATCGTGGCCACGGTACGCAGCATCAGGCTGAGATCCGAGATGGCGGAACGTCGCTCCAGGTAGTCGATGGCAGTCCGCAGTTTGAACGGCAGGAGATGCTCACGGTAGAAGGTGTCGCGCTCGTCGTCGGTCGAGCCGGCCAGGGCGAGGAGGCCCTGTTCGTCGAACAGCAGGAGGCTCGTCGGGTCGACCAGGCCTGGGCGCACCCGGAGGGTGGAGTCGAAGAGCTGCTGGCACCTGGGGCTGCAGTCGACGTAGTGAGCCACTTCGGGGCGGGGACCGACGAACGACAGGTCCCCCTTCAGGATGTTGAGCAGCTGTGGCAGCTCGTCCAGCTTGGTCCGTCTCAGGAGAGCTCCGAGACCGGTGATACGCGGATCGACCGACGACGTGATCAGCGGTCCGGCGTCGGACGGCTCTGCAGATGAGGCGTGACTGGTCATCGTGCGGAACTTGAGCAGCACGAACGGTCTGCGGTCTTTCCCGACGCGCTCTTGACGAAAGAGCGCAGGGCCACGACTCGTGATCCTGACGAGGATCGCAACGAGCGCCAGCACAGGCAGGAGCACTACGAGTCCGAGGAGGCTCAGGAGAGCTTCAGCGACTCGCGGCAGCCCCGTGCCCTCTGCCGACGCGTTGGGAGTGCTCACGCCCGGTGCTGTAGGACGAGGCGACTCAAGGTCTCGATCACGGCTTCGACCTCGTCGTCTCGCTGGCGGGGAAAGATGGGCAGGCTGAGGGTGCGCTCCCACACTTCAGTGGCCTGCGGCAGATCGGCGGCCGTCCATCCGAGCGTTTCGTAGTAGGGGTGCAGGTGCAGAGGTCGCCAGTGCACCGAGAAGCCGATCCCCTGCTCGCGCAGCTTGGCCGCGAGCTCGTCGCGATGGATCCTGAGCGCTCCGGCTGGCAGCTTGACCTGGAAGAGATGCCAGGAGTGCAGCCGGTCTTGCGGATTGTCGGGCAGCTCGAGGAGACCCGCGTTCTCGAGCTCGGCAAACCCGTCGAGGTAACGCTCGGCGATGCGCTGACGGCTGACTCGGAGCTCCTCGGCGATGGCCAGCTGCTCCAAGCCGAGAGCGGCGGCGATGTCGGTGAGGTTGTACTTGTAGCCGGGGGCGAGGATGCGGTAGTCCCACGAGCCTTTGGCGGAGTAGCGGCCCCAGGCGTCGGTCGAGAGGCCGTGTAGCGACAGCGACCGCATCTCTGCGGCGAGCTCGGCGTCGTTGGTGGTGGCCATGCCACCTTCCCCGGTCGTGATCGTCTTGTTGGCGTAGAAGGAGAACGTCGAGACGTCGGCAGTGTCGTCGCCGATCGACAGCCAGGACGGTGACGAGACGGTGCCCACGTCGAGAGCTGCGGGGAACGAATGCGCAGCGTCGTCGACGATCCAGAGCTCGTGGCGCCTGGCGAACTCTCGCACCCTGGATACGTCGAGCATGAGTCCGCCGGTGTGCACCGGGATCATGCCCACGACGTCGATCGGCGCTTGGAGGCCCGGCAAGTCGCCGCGCCCTGCGCGCGCCACCTTGTCCTCGGCGTCGAGGAGGTCGAGGTGGAGCCGAACCGGATCGCAGTCGGCCAGGATCGGGTAGGCACCTG
>JANQPS010001191.1 GCA_028285365.1 Thermoanaerobaculia bacterium
CGAGTCCAGGGCAAGGACCTCTACTCAACGGTCTGGTTGCCGCGCAGCTGGCGCTTTCGGTGCTGCTACTGATTGGAGCCGGTCTGGCTGGGCGGAGTCTGCTGGCACTGATCGACGAAGATCTCGGATTTCGCGCAGAGGGTGTGCTCACGTTCGAGGTCTCGGCACCCCGGACTCGCTACGACACTCCCGAGAAGCGGCGCGACCTCAACACCGAGATCAGCACCCGCCTGGCTGCGCTGCCTGGCGTGAAGGCTGTGGGTGCGGTCAGCAACCTGCCGCTTTCGGGCTCGAACAACCAGGGACCGTACGGAGGGGAGCGTGAGCTCGAGGACAACGACGAGGGCGACCTTCGTCAGGCCTACTGGCGGGCGGTCGCGGCAGGTTACTTCGAGTCGGTCGGAACGCCACTGCTCGCCGGACGTCTGTTCGACAGTCGCGACGAGGTCATCGATCCGGACGCTCAGCCGAAGGTCATGGTCGATCGGGTTCTGGCCGAGAAGTCGTGGCCTGGCGAGGACCCCATCGGTCAACTCCTCTACATCAAGAACGCGGTGCCGCCGATCTGGGCCGAAGTCGTGGGTGTCGTGGGTCAACAGCGTCAGGCACGACCGTTCGGCAACGAACAGGAGACCATCTTCTTTCCTGCGACCGCGAACGTCGGTACGTTGTACTGGACCGTTCGATCCGAGTCCGACGAGCTCGCCCTGGTTCCAGCCGTACGGGGGCTGTTTCGCGATCTCGACCCTGAGATCACGATTGCCCAGGTCGAGCCGCTGAGCGCCGTCGTCGCTCGTTCGCGATCGTCGGCTCGTTTTCTGGCCACCTTGATCGGACTCTTCAGCGCGGTGGCTTGTCTCCTGGCCATCTGTGGACTGTGGGGGGTGCTCACCCAGAGTGTTCGTCAGCAGACCCGTGAGCTCGGCATCCGCATGGCGCTCGGCGCCGGGCGGGGGAGAGTGCTTCAGAGCGTGCTCGTTCGTGGGCTGCTCCTGACTGCCTTGGGGCTGGTTGGTGGAATGCTGGCGTCGATTCCTGCCCGAAGGCTGATCCAGAGTCAGCTCGTCGGGGTCGACGCGATCGACTTGCTGGCGCATGCCATTGCGGCGGTCGCCTTCGTCCTGATCGCGTCGGTAGCCTGTCTGGGACCCGCGGCTAGGGCCTCACGGATCGACCCCGCCGAGGTCCTGCGCAGCGAAGGCTGATCGGTTGGGGAGCGCAGGCTAGCGACCCGGCCAGTCGACCTCCCGCCGGTCGGCAAAAGCCTTCGCTCCGGCCTGGCGGTCTTCTGAGTTCATCACGCGCGTTTGAACGTCTTCGGTGATCGCGTCGATCGCCTCGTAGTCGATCCCGAAGGTGCGCACCATCGACTCTTTCATGCCCTGGACGGCCACCGGGCTCAGACCCGCAATTCGCATGGCCACGCGCTCGGCTTCTTCCATCAAGTCCTCGGCTGCGACTATCTTGTTGACCATCCCGACCTGGTAAGCCCGCTCGGCATCGACCCTCTCGGCCTGGAGTAGCAGTTCGGATGCGATGGCCCAGGGGACCTGCTTGGGGAACCAGCCGGCCGGGATGGTGGCGATTCCCCACTGAGGCTCGGGGAGCCAGAAGCTGACATCGGGAGTGGCGATGAGGATGTCGGCGTCGAGAGCAATCCACATTCCGTAACCGACGACGTGGCTGTGAAGAGCCGCGACGACCGGCTTGTACAGACCCTGCGTTCTGGTGATGTCGCGGAACTCGTCGGGATAGACGTAGTTCTCGGGAGCGCCGTCCGAAAGGTCCGCTCCAGCGCTGAAGCAGCGACCCTTCCCGGACAGGATCGCGACGCGCAGCTCCGGGTCGTCGCGGAAGTCGGCCCACGCGTCGGCGAGCTCGTCGTGGAGCTGCTGGTTCATGGCGTTGAGCTTGTCGGGTCGATTGAGGGTGACGTAGGCGACGGCGCCTTTCTTCTGGTAGTCGACGGTCTCGAAATCCATGCTGGCTCCGGTGGGAATCGGGCTCGCGCCTCGATGGGGTCGGGTTCGAGAGGGTTGATAGCACATGGATGGATACGGCGATGGGACCGGGGCGTGCGTCGATGCGGTTTTGGCTCGTCCGACGGATTGGAGTCGATTTGAGGGATCCCGGTTCTGCATTGCGTATGAGTGAACAACACGTCCTGAAGACCCGAGCGCACCCCGATATACCGGTCGCTCCACCACGATCGTCAGCCAGTGGCTCGGGCATGTGAGCTGCACCGGCTGGGATCTTTCGATAGTCTCCAAGTACGAACTCCGTCAAACAGATAGCCAAATTGATGCTGCAACCTGAGATCGAGCTTCTCTGAGAACTCCTTTCCGGGAGCTCCTTTTCTGAGAAGAGGTCTTCGGAACGACGAGGCATTCGAATCGTGCCCACTGCAGGGGATCAGGGGTAAGACCATGCGAGCCAAGATCACCGACTGGCGAGCCAGCTCTCATCGATGGAGTCTGGCGCTCGTCGCTACCTTCGGGATGACACTGCTACCGCGCTCCGATGTGTGGGCGGAGAGTGTGGTGGACGCCGAACGGCGCTACCGCCAACCGGCAGCCTTGATCAGGCGCATCGAGGCGATGCCTGCCGAGCAGCTGCGCGGCGAGGTGATCACACGCCTCGAGCATCTGAGCAGCCGCTACGGCGCGTGGTATCAGCCGCTGAGCAACAGGGTTGCCAGTCTTGGCGCCGATGAGATCAAAGGCTGGCTCCTTCACCGCCTGCAGACGGCCGGCGACCGACCCCGGGTCGCTAGCACGGCTAACTCGAGCGTCGACGAGACGATTCTTGGCGGCGCGGGCTTCGGTGACTATCCCCTGATGCTTCGTGAGAACGGCCTCATGCTCTTCGGTGAGCTCGGAATCGGCCTCGGTCCCGAAGCTCCTGGTGGCGGGTTCGACTCCTCCGGTCACCAGGCGTTCTACGACTACGACGGCGACGGCGACCTCGACGTCTTTGCGGGCAACAAGTACAACGACGGGCTGCAGTACTGGGAGAACAGGACGGGCGAGATGGATTCGCCTTTTCCGGCCGACATTCAGTACTTCGAACCCATCGACGGGCCGCAAAGCCCGGTCGACGGTCTTGTCCTGGTGTCTGCCGAAGACGTGGCGCCGGCGATCGCTGACCTCGATGGAGACGGTGCCCCCGAGCTCTACGTCGGCAGCTTCAACGGCGACATCCAGATCTTCGACCTCCCTGATCCCATGTCAGCCGAGCCGGGCCCGATCGGCGGTCCTGCGACATTCCTCCAGGACTCGTCGATGACGATCATCGATGTAGGCGAGCAGTCCACTCCCACTTTCATCGACATCGACGACGACGACGACCTCGACCTGTTCATCGGCGACACCGACGGCAACATCACTTTCTACGAGAACGACGGTGATGACGAGAACCCGTCGTTCGTAGAGCGCACCGGGGGCGCCAACCCGCTGGGCGCTGCTGGGCTCAACGACGATTCGACACCGTTCTTCGCCGACATCGACAACGATGGCGACTTTGATGCCTTCATCGGCGACAAAGGAA
>JANQPS010001196.1 GCA_028285365.1 Thermoanaerobaculia bacterium
GCAATCTCGAAGGCCCTCGAGGGGGCGGGCGCGGCTCGCGAGGACGGACAGACGGGCTTGGCCGGTCTCACGTCGCTCCGACTCTCGGCCGACCTCGAAACTCTGACGGGCACCAGTGGTCCTCTCTCCGTCACCTGTCAGATCGAGAACGCGGCCTGCGAGACCGAAACGCTCACTCCCCCCGAGCCGGGTCTACTGCCCTCTCCAGACCAGAGTCACGCAGCCCTCACTCGAGACAACGACCTCTACGTCCGCAACTCGGCGACCGGCGAAGAGAAGCGACTCACCTATGACGGCAAGCCCTACTTCTCCTACGGCAAGTGGCCGGATACGTCTCTGATCACGGTCACCATCCAGAAGACCGGCATGAAGCTGCCTCCGTATCAGTCGAGCTGGTCGCCAGACAGTCGCTACCTACTCGTCCCCAGGGTCGACGAACGCGTGCTCGAGAGCGTACCTTTTGTCGAATGGGTACCCACCGACGGCAGCCGGCGGCCGAAGGTGTACGAAGTTCGAGAGCCCCTCGTCGGTGAGGCGGACGCGATGGGCCTGGACTGGTTCATCTTCGACATGGACACTGGCTCGAAGGCCCAGGTCGACTTCTCGAGCGCCCTGTCCGAGTCGGTAGGCACAGCGACGCTTGGTGGCAGCATCATCGGGTGGGACCTGGAACGCGGACACCTCTACTTCCTCGTGGCGGGCTACGCAGGCAAGAGCTCGACCCTCGTCGCCGCCGACGTTGCGACGGGTCGCTGTGAGGCCCTGATCACGGAAGAAGCCGCTACCCGCGCCGAATCCAACACCCATCTCTACAACCGGCCCAACGTCCGACTGGTGCGCGGCCCCAACGACGAACGGCGCGTGATCTGGTATTCGGATCGTACGGGCTGGGGGCACCTCTACCTCTACGAGATCGGCGAGCCAGGTCGGGGTTCTGATCTCCTCGGCACGATCACGGCCGGGTCCTGGGCGGTTCTCGACGTCATCTCGATCGACGAAGACGGCCAGCAGGTGTACTTCACCGGTGGCGGTCGCGAGCCGGATCGCGATCCCTACCATCGCCACCTCTATCGCGCCGCGCTCGACCCCAAGACCCTGTCTGGAGGCCCGCAGGTGGCCCTGCTGACGACAGAAGACGCCGATCACCAGTTCGAGCCGGATCCGGTGCTGATGTTCCAGACGCTGTTCGGAGTCCCCTCTCCGCCCCCGAGCATCCGCCCCGACCTCGGCGTTCTCATCGACACCTACTCGACGGTCAGCGAGCCTCCGGTCACCGTGCTGCGTTCCACCGAAGACGGCCGGGTGCTCGCAGAAATCGATCGTGCCGATGCGAGCGCCCTCTTCGATGCGGGCTACGTCCCGCCAGAACGACGACAGTTCCTGGCAGCCGACGGCAAGACCAAGGTGTCCTCGGTCTACTTCGCTCCACAGCGGGACGTCGACGGCGGGAAACACCCGGTCATCGACGCGTCGTACGGGGGTCCTCAGGTCCACGTCGCACCACGCAACTTCATCCAGGCCCTCGGCTCACGCAACCCGGTCGGCGAACCGGCGCTCGCACGGCTTGGCTTCGCCGTCGTCGTCACCGACGGTCGCGGCACACCGGCGAGGTCGAGCGCGTTTCGAGACGTGGGCTACCCGGAGTTCACGCAGGTCGGTATCGAAGATCACCTGGCCGCCATCAAGCAGTGGGCCGAGCTCAAGCCGGAGATGGATCTGGAGAGGGTTGGGGTCTACGGCTGGTCCTGGGGAGGGACATTCGCAGCGCAGGCGATACTCACCCGCCCCGACTTCTACGACGTCTCGGTCTCCGGCGCAGGGGTCTACGACTACGCCGCCAACTATCCCGGCTTCGAATTCGTGACCGGACCTCCGATCTACGAAGACGGCAGCCATCTCAAGGGAAGACCAGACGAGAGCCCGAAGAGCTGGGAGTCGCTGGACATCACCAAGATGGCCGACCAACTCGAAGGACACCTGCTCATCGTCTACGGCGACATGGACGAGAACGTCCCGCCGACACAGGCGTTCCGGCTGGTCGACGCCCTCGTCAAGGCCAACAAACCGTACGACCTCCTCTACCTGCCCAATCGCACGCATGGGGGTGGGGGTGAGCCGTACACGATCCTGCGCACGTGGGACTACTTCGTGGAGCACCTGATGGGCAGCAAACCGCCTAGTGACGTCATGTTCGAGATCAAGCCGGCGCCGGCGGTGTTTTGACACCCGAGCAGTGAGAGGCATCTTTCCTGGCTGACCACGTCCATTGGAGATCTCCATGGCACTGGATAGACGACAACTCCTCATCAGCTCGGCAGCGGCGACGTTGGGCGCGATCGGCAAGACAGCGTCGGCGTCGCCGGCTTCGCCGGCTCGCGCCCGGACGCTGACGTCCGGTGACTCCGACACTCTCGCCCAGCGGCTTCGAAGCGAGTTGACTGCGCTCACAGACTCCGCCGCCGTT
>JANQPS010001225.1 GCA_028285365.1 Thermoanaerobaculia bacterium
CGACTGGCCAAGGTGTTTGGTGTGCCGAGTGCCGTCGTAGTGGGCGGCTACGAGTTGGCGAACATGCCGGAAGTCGGCTACGGCGCACTGCGCAGCGCCGCCAATCGACGTCGCCTTCCGAAGATCCTCGAGCTGGCTGATCTGCTGCTGCCGACCTCGAAGTTCTTGACGGGCGAGCTCGCGAAACTGGGTGCCAGCTCGAACGTCGAAACCATCGAGCTCGGGATCGACGGCGAGTACTTCTCGCCAGTCGATCAGCCCCGCGAAGAACTCGTGATCACCGTCGCGCGCATCACGGCGGCGCAGTGGCAGGTCAAGGGCCTCGACGTCTTTGCGAAGGCGTCGCGCAGCTTCCCGAACGTGAGATTTGTCGCGCTGGGGCCGTGTGAGGACTCCTCGCTTCGAGAACGGTTGCTCGAGCTGGGCGGCGACAATTTCGAGGTTCCGGGAGACGTCCTCGACTCGGCTCAGGTACGCGACTGGATGCGACGTGCGCGGGTCTACGCCCAGCTCTCGGCTCGCGAGACCTTCGGTGCGGCGGTTGCCGAGTCGATGGCTTGCGGCTGCCAGGTCGTGACCAGTCGAGTCGGCTCGCTCCCGAATCTGGTGGACGATACCGGAAGGCTCGTGGAGTTCGGAGACGTCGAGCAGGCCGTTGCCGGGATTCGAGCTGCTCTCGACGAGCCAATTCCGGGTGGCCGCGAGCGGATTCTCGGACGCTTCGACCATCGAGTGCGCGAGACTTCTCTCAAGGAAGTGCTGGAAAGGCGGCTGGGAGTGGCCTTGAGTGCCGGGGACCGCGACGATGCAGACCGGTAACGGGCCAGTGCGCGGCATCCGCATTGGACACTGTATTCACGGCCTCGACCTGGGGGGCGCACAGAAGGTCATCGCGTCGATCCTCAGAGGACTTGGCGACGACTACGACCCGTTCGTCTATTCGGTCGAAGACGGGGTCCTCCGTGCCGAGGTCGAAGCCACCGGAGCCAAGGTTCGCATCGTCCCCAGAAGGCTCAAGAAGATCGACCCGTTGTGCGCTCTCGAGCTAGCCGCGAGATTCCGGGAAGACGGCCTAGACCTGGTTCACGGCCATCTCTTTGGTGATTCGATTCATGGCTACGCCGCCGCTCGGCTTGCCGGATCCCCACCCGTGATCATCACCGTTCACAATCACTGGCCTGCCTTCACGAGGCTTCAGCAGTTTGGCTACCGGCGCTTGTTCTCGCGCTGTGCGGCCACGGTCGCGTGCTCTCAGGTCGTCCACCGGTCTCTCCAGGAGAGCCGTGCGCGTTTTCGTGCGCTCCTGTCGATTCCCAACGGCATCGAGGATCTCCCAGAGACGGACGGTGCCGGCGTTCGTGAAGAGCTGGGCGATTTCCTGACCGATGACGGTCTGGTCTTCGTTTGCGTCGGGCGTGTCGACGAGCAGAAGGGCCAGAAGATTCTCGTCGAAGCCTTCTCCAGGGTTGTCGAAGAAGCGCCTGGCTCTCGCCTCCTGATCGTCGGCGACGGTCCCCAGTATGCGGAGCGCGTTCGTCAGGTCGAACAGCTCGGTTTGACCGGGAGCGTTCGGTTCCTCGGCGCGCGCACGGACATTCCCGACGTCCTCGCGGTGAGCGACGTGGTGGTCATGCCGTCACTCTGGGAGGGGCTGCCGATCGCGCTTCTCGAGGCGCTGGCGAGTGCTCGCTGCCTGGTGTGTAGCGGAACCGGCGGAATCGAGGAGGCGGTCCGTCACGAAGTCGAAGCGCTGCTCGTCGAGCCTGGCTCGGTCGACGATCTCGTCGAGGCGCTGCTGAAGGTGTCGGGAGACGAGGCTCTGAGAAAGCGGCTTCAGGATGCAGCTCGTGACCGGTATCGATCGTGCTACAGCTCGGACGTGATGGTGAGTGCCTATCGGGACCTCTACGAACGTGTCCTTTCGAACCGCGGGTGAGCGCTGCTTTGCGGATTCTCTACCTGCACTACCTCCAGAGCTCCGACACGGCGATGAGTCACGTGCGCAGCTTTGCCGCCGCCGCTCGTGAGTGTGGCCACGAGGTCGTGGAGCAGCCGCTCAATCCGCACTTCGAATCGGACGACTCCGGGGATGGCGGGTCGCGACGCGAGCGGCTCAAGGACGCTCTACGCTACTGGCTCCATGAGCCCAAAGAGCTCCTGTGGAACGCTCGATACTTCCTGCGCGAGCGAGCTCAGATCGCAAGCTGTCAGCCGGACGTCCTCCTGGTCAGGGACCACAATCTGACGGCGTCCGCGCTGGTGTCGTCGCGTTCGGCTGGTGTACCGCTCGTTCTCGAGATGAACGCACCCGCCCTCGAGAACAAGCTGTTTCTCCGTCAGTACTGGCATGTTCCGTTCGCCGTCGGAGTGCTCGAGCGACTCAAGGTGAAGCGGGCCAATCGTTGCCTGGTTGTCTCCGGAGCCCTTCGAGATCACTTGGTCGAACGACACCGAGCGTCACCCGAACGCTTTCGGGTGGTGCCCAATGGTGCCGATCCCGAGCGTTTTTCGAGGTCGGCGGGGGAGCGTGAAACAGCGCAAGAGGACGGAGTCGTGGTGGGCTTCGTCGGAAGCTTTCAGCCCTGGCACGGCACGGAGCTCCTGGCCCAGATGATCGTCGAGATCGGTACGCGTCATCCCGATGTCCGCTTCCTGCTGGTTGGTGACGGCCCGGACCGAGATCGCGTCAACGACTACGTTGCCAAACTCGGTGATCGGGTGGAGTTCACGGGCTCGGTGGCTCACGACGAGGTGCCGGATCTGGTGCGTCGTTTCGATATCGGAGTGGTCGCCGACGCAGGTTTCTACATGTCGCCGCTCAAGGTCTTCGAGTGGATGTCGGCCGAGGTTGCCGTCGTCGCTCCTGGACTGGGACCTCTACACGAGGTCATCGATCACGAACAACAGGGGCTGCTCTTCGAGGCGGGAAGTCGTGACGCGCTCGTAGAGGCTGTTGATCGGCTCGTGATGGACGGCGAGCTGCGAAAACGTTTGGGGAGGTCTGCGCGCCAGCGGATTCTCGAGTCCCTGACCTGGCGCCACAATGCCGAGCGTGTGCTCGATGCATGCCTCGAGGCTGTCGACGAGACTCGGCGAGGCTGAAGCCGCAAGCGAGAGTTTCAAACGAGGGGTGTGCGATCTGGCGTGGTCGATCGGCATGCCTCTCGGCACTCAGGGCCGTGCGAGGTGACTTCGATAGCTAAGGCTGCTCGGAAGATCGGTCTCTGGCTTCTAGGAGACCGGATGCAATACGGGTCGCGTTGGCCATGAGCGTGAAAGTCAGGTTTTTCGCCGGGAGCTGCGGGAACGTGGATCCGTCGGCAAGCACCAGGTTCGTGAACGGGCGGCAACGCCCCCACTCGTCCGAGGTCAGATCGTTGGCGTTTGGTGACATCGGAACCGTTCCCGCGTAGTGGACGCTGGCCCCCATGGGTCTCGAGCGAGTCATGTTCGGCGGCGCAAGACAGCGGAGTCCGGCAAGGAATCGGCGAAAGCGGGAGCGAGCGAGCCCAACGCGCTCCGGTTCGTCCTCGTCTGGGGTGTATTGGATCAGAAGGGCGCTGCCCGAGTTCGCAGACGGTTCATCCAGAGCGACTCGGTTGTCTTCCCTGCGGCTGTCGGGCAGGTTGATGTTGAGCAGGCCCAGAGCGGCGTGGATGTTTCGGAAGGCCACGAGCGCCATACGCAAACCACCGGGAATCGATTGGACGATGGGATGGACTGGCGCAGTTTTGAGAGTCGTCACCAAACCGTGGAGAAACTCGCTGGGAGCGCCGTGCTCGAGACAGATCGCCAGCTGATGGTACTGATACGAAGCCGGCTCGAAAGCCCGGCCAATCAGCCCGAGATTCACGAAAGGCATGAGGATCTGTCGATTGTCCATCAGACCGCTCAGCTCACGCTCCTCGCCATGACGACGAAGCGACTCGAGGAGAATCCGAGAGCTGCCCAAGGTCCCAGCCGCCAGCACGAGTGTTCCCACCGGCACCGATTCGTTGCCACGACCGTCCAGTCGCCTTGCCACCAGGGTCGATACCGAATCGTCGTCGCCGTAACGAAAGTGGTCGACTACGAGGCCTGGTCGGTAGTCGAAGAGAGGCGTGTCGCGACACTCGTCGAGGGTGACTGAAGGTGTGTAGAGCGCTTCTTGCGGACAGCCCCAGAGGCAGCGGCCCAGATACGTGCACGCCCCGCGACGACCCTGCGCCTTTCGCAGCGTTGCGACCCGAGCTCGCCCCATGTAGCAGTTCAGCCTTGTGTTCAGCCGAGCCTTCTTCTTCTCGTAGGTCGCCAGCAGCCGCCGGGAGTGCTCGTCGAGGTCGGGCGGCTCCTGGAGGCCTTCATGGAGAGGGAAGAATCGGCTCAGGTCGTCGTCGAGACCGGCAATTCCTGCACGTCGGGCCACGGTCTCGTAGTGCGGCCGGATCTCGTCCCAGCCAAACGGAAAGGGTTCGAGCTCGGCATCGTTGAGCGGATAGCTACCCCCTGTCCATGCCTGAGCCAAGCCTCCGGCTGCGTACGAGAAGAGCGGGGCGAACCGGTTCGCGCGTACGCGGCTGTCCTTGATGGCTCTGAAGACGTAGGACTTGCTCGGTGGGAAGCCGTAGTACTCGCTCTCATCGCTCGGCAGAATCAGGGATTCGAAGTCCCTACCCAGGAAATACCCGGTCGGGTCGTCGAGACCATTCCGCAGCTCGGTCAACGTCGCGTCGGGTAGTACCGGCTCGACCTTCTCGAATCCCACATCGATGAGCGTCACGCGCCGCCCGAGCTCGACGGCCGTTTGAGCGAAGTGAACGCCGCTGGCGCCAGAGCCAACCACAACGATGGGGTCTTTCATGGGTTCGCCTTGTGATCGCGCGCCCGACCGTCTCTCAAGAACACGTGAAACGGCGCCAGGAGGAGCGTGCCGACACTCAGAGACAAGGCAGTGACCATGGCGTGGCCACCCACGACCGTAAGGGCGGCAAGTCTCCCGGGAGACGACGGTCGATCAATCACGTCACAGCTGGGCGGGCCGCTTTCCAGAAGCGCCAGCGCAACGACCAGCCGCTTTCTCAGCGTGCTCGTTTTGGCGAAGAAACTTGCATAGGCGTCAGCGCAGCTGAGACCGGGTAGTCGCCAGCCTGCGCAGCGCATCAGCAACCTGTCGAACCGACCGCTGGGGAAGATCCCGAGCTTCTCGATACATTCGCCGTAGCGCTGGACCTGATGTGTGCTCGGGTCGACTCCTACGAGGTACCGAGAGAAACGTCTCATCTCGACCTCGAACGAGGTCGCTGCCTCGGCATCTCGTCTGCTACCGGACACTTGTGGCTCCAAGCAACTCCTTTAGTCCTCGGCGCCGTTCGATGAACTCCTCGACCAGAGGATCTTGCTCCACGACACTGGGGTTTGCGAACGTCGCGAGCTGCCCTGCAGTCAAAGGCAATAGCCTCAGAAACGCGGGCTCGAGGATCCGCAGCGCGGTCCTGGTCAAACCCAGTGGCAAGCGGAGGACTCGAGCGCGTTGACCGCCTGAGGCGAGCCTGATTCGTTGAAGCAGCTCGATGAGATCGAGTGTGTCGGGTCCGCCGAGACCGACGACCTTGGCGTTCAGAGGCTCCTGGTAGTCAACCGCTGTCGCTAGGAATTCGGCGACGTCGTCCACCGCTACCGGCTGGACCGAGACTCGACCCGAGCCGAAGACGGGAATCAGCGGAAGCCGCGCGAGCTTGGTCATGCTCTCCTGGATCGGTGAGCCTTCGCCGAAGATCATCGTGGGCCTCACGGTCATGCAATCGAGTCCCGCGCACAGCACCAGATCTTCGGCCGCGAGCTTGGAGTCCGCATACGGGTATGCCGTCCGATCGTTGAATCCGGCTGCGATTGAGCTCACGAAGACGAACCGCTGCACCCCTCGCTCAACACACGCCTGCACCAGCTCACCGGTTGCCTGGGTGTTGACGCGACGATAGTCGTGGCGTCGTGCCTTGCCAGTGACGGCAGCAGCGTGAATGACGACTTCGACTCCCTCGAGCGCGTCGGCGCAACGACTGGTATCGCAAATGTCGGCGGAGATCCACTCGACCTCGGGCTCGGCCGTGGCGGGTGGACTCGGTACGTTCCGCGCCAAAGCGACGATGTCGTGTCCTTTCTCCCGCAACCCGACGACGACGCGGCTCCCCAAAAAGCCCGACGCACCGGTGACCATAACCCTCGCCACAGAACGCTCTCCCTGCTCCGAGATCTACCAGATGGGCCGGGGCTTGATGGTCTCGAAGTCTTGAACGAGCAGTCCGATCCGCCAGCAGTTCCAGGCGATGGTGGCTGCAATGGCCCCGATCAGCAGCAGGCGGAGAGTCTTGTTCACGCGCGCGAGCATGACTGCCATGAGCACGACGAGTGGCGGAATCAGGAGAGCCAGGTGCTTGGTTTGTCGCCAATCGGTCAGCGAAAAACCGACAGCGCCCAGCACGAACCACAGAGCCAGGAATCCATCGGCTTTCTCCAGCTTGGTCAGCGCCCATGCCACCGCGACAAAGCCGACGACAGCGATGCCCCAGCCCGCATGGTCGCTGAACTCAGCCCAGAGGGAGACGATCGACGGGTAGACCCACCCGCCCTCCTCTTCTTTGATGAGGTTGACGCTCTGGAAGCGGAACCTGTCCATGAGGTGAGCGCGTACGTGGTCGTAGTAGAAGGCGCGAATTGCCACCGCTGAGCCGTAGGCTACGTAGGCTGCCCAACCGGCGCCGAACCCGATCAGCAGGAAGAAGGCCGAAGCCCGCTTCGCGCTCGACTCGACCCAGGTCCTGAACTGTTCGAATCCGAACCTGGGCTTCTTCAGCAGAGAGACCTCGGCGAGGGCAACAAACGCGGTCTTGAGATGTTGACGTGCCTGATTGATGAGATGGGGTAACAGCTGGAGTCCGGCCGCTGCTGGCAACAGCAGGATCTTCTGATTCGTCCAGGCACCGACAAATGCGAGGACGCCGACACCCATGGGCGTCGAGAGCTGACTTTGGGACTCTGCCCTGGCCGGAGAAAACGGCAGTCGCTCCGTGGTGTGCAGAAAAAGGTAGCCCGCGCCCAGAGTCACGAAGTTGGTCAGCGCCATGTACCCGCCATAGCCGGAGCGAACGAAAACCTCGGGCAGCGTCATGTACGCCAGTGCGGCAAGGAGTGCCGCCCATCGCGATCCGGAGATACCCAGGACCAGGAAGGTGAGCGGCACGAGGGTGAGAGCCGCCAGCATCATGTTGGGCGTACGGGTGGCCAGCAGGACGGGGTCGTTCTCGAACGTCTCCAGATCTTGCCGCCATACGGGCACGAGGTCTTCGTACTCGAGGCCCTCGTTCTCGAGCGCGCTCTCGTGGTAGTAGCGCATACGGTCCAGGTCTGCCGAGAGCAACGCGGACTCTCCGATGAGGAAGTGGAGCAAGAGAGGGTGGGCAAAGAAGTAGGTGTTGCCGCGATTGGTCACCATGGTCGGTCGGAGCTCATTGATCAGCCCGTAGGCCGTGCCCTGCGTCTCCATGTCTTGGTCTTCGAGTGCTGGAACCGTATGGACCGCTGAGACGTAGGCCAGACAGTAGAAGACCGCCATGAGAGCGACCAGGGCCACTCCGAAGTGGTTGGTCTCGGGCCACTTTCCCAGTTCCCCCTGACGAAAGCGGAGAAAGAGCCCGAGATTGGTCACGACCATCAGCAGGAGCAGGAAGACGATTCGGTCCGTTGGCCCGGGTAGCAGCGCGGCAAGCACGACACACAAGATGCCAATGCCGAAAGATTTGACGGCGATCTCGATCGTGTAAGCCGCCGGGTTACAGCCGGAACGAGCGCTCCAGGCGACGCCGGGGATCAGCACGATGGCCGAGCTGACGGCGATCGACTCGATGAAGCCGGCAGTTCCTTCCCCGAACAAGAGCAAGAATGCCAGCGGCAGGTTGAGGCCTAGCCACAACGTGACGATCCAACCACGCGTTCGAGCACCTCTCGGATCAGGTTTCGGATTCTTCATGAGTTGAACGAGTGGTTGGGCAGCAAGAAAATGCGCTAGCAACTCGCGAAGGTCTACGAACGGGCCGCGGTATGAACCGCTAGCGAAGCCCGATCTGATGTCGCGTCGGCTTTCGACTCTTCATTGCGAATCACTCGATCGACGATATAGAGCGGGCGGCCCTTGATTTCGTTGAATATCCGACCGATGTACTCGCCGATGATGCCCAGGCAAACCAGCTGAACGCCGCCAAAAAACAGCAGAGCCACCATGATGGTCGCCCAACCTTGGACCGTGTAGCCGAGCAGCTTCTGAACGAAGACCGAGAGCAAGTAGACAAAACCCAATGCGGAAGCACCGTACCCCAGCCAGGTGGCGAGCTTGAGGGGTAGAGTCGAGAATGACGTGATTCCGTCGAGTGCAAAGCGAATCATCTTTCTGTAGGGGTACTTGGTTTCGCCAGCGACTCGCTCGTCTCGGTCGTAGAGCAGTTCGGTCTGCCTGAAGCCAACCCAGCTGACCAGGCCCCGTACGAATCGGTCCTGTTCGCGCATTCGTCTCAGCTCGTCAGCGACGCGCCGACTGATGAGGCGAAAGTCGCCCACGTCGGGCGGGATATCGATATTGGTCAGAGCCCTGAGCATTCGATAGAAGGCCGCAGCTGTGAGCAGCTTCATTCGTGTTTCGCCGTCACGACGCGCGCGTCGTCCGTAGACGACGTCGTAGTCGTCTTTCCACAAGGCGAACATGTCCGCGATCAGCTCCGGAGGGTCTTGGAGATCTGCGTCGATGAAAACAATGCAATCTCCATCGGCGTGATCGAGGCCCGCGGTTATGGCTGTTTGATGACCGAAGTTGCGCGACAGTTTGACTACTGAAATGCGGGGATCTTCGTGCGTGAAGCCATCGAGCTGCTGCAGAGACGAATCGTGACTGCCGTCGTCGACGTAGACGATCTCCCACTCGGCTCCGTCGATGGCCGAAAGCGCCGCTGACGTCCGAGAGTGGAACTCGGAAATGCCTTCGGCTTCGTTGAATACCGGCACAATCACTGAGATAAGCGGACGAGTCATATCTCACCTACCAGTCTCTTCTACTGCGGTCACGGAGAACGTCTTGGAACGATACAGGATGATGGTCCAGTCTTGTGCACGAGTCGTACCATTGCGATCGTGCCGAATCGAATGATTCGGCACGGTTCCTGGAGCTGACTGGCGTCACCAGCACCGGACTGGCGATCAGTCCGTTTGGTTCCCCGACCGGCACCGGTTTCACAGACCGCGAGTGAACCCTCAGATGCCCTGGTCTTGGCTGTCGCTCTCGAAGAGAGCTCGGCTGGCGTGAGAAATGACCAGCCGCCTCTTGCCGGCACCAGACAGAGGAATCTCATCGAGCCATTCGAAACCCACTTCGATGGCGCCGTTGGTTGCAGCAGCGATGTCCTCTCGGACCGTGCGCTCGACGGCTTCCTGGTTGCAGCCGGGTTTGGCGACGAGTCGGGCTGTCACCCGCTCGGGCACCTCCTGGAACATCTGATAGCGGTGGATCTCCTGGAGGCCCTTGAACAGGACCACGAAGAAGTGGGGAACGATGAAGCCTCCGCCAGGGACCACGATGAGATCCGGGACGCGTCCCTCGATTCTCTCGATCATCGGAAGGGTGCGTCCGCAAGGACAGACGACGTCATCAGCCGCTGGAGCTCCGATGTCGTCGAGTTGGTATCTGATGAGAGGCATCGCAGTGTTGTGAAGCTGAGTGATGACGATGCGACCGCTCTCGCCGGGACCAACGGGGCCGTCAGGTCCCAGGAACTCCAAGATCGTGTTTTCCGGGTGGACGTGGTAGCGGGAGCCGCTGTCCGGGCATTGGCTGGCGACGTGGATTCCCTCACCACCAGCGCCGTAGTAGTCCAGGACCCGTGTTTGAAAAGCCTCTTCGATGACCTCTCGGTAGTACGGGAAGAGGCCGTCACCGGTGGAGGTGATGCCCTCGACACTGTCGAGTCTCAGATTGTTGTCGAGCATGTACTTCGCCAGCACGAAGAGGGATGACGAGAAGCCGTTCAGATGGCGAATCTGTTTGCGTCTCAGTAGGTCGACGATCAGGCTGGAGTTCTGGTTCTCGGTGTTGAAGGTGAGGTAGTCGCAGCGGAACAGGACATCCTGAAGTCGCTTCTTCCAGGCAGTTCGCGGGTTGAGGTTGATGGTCAGGTAGGGCGTTCCCGGCTCGTAGCCGCCCCAGCTCCAAATACGAAAACGCAATGCCCAGAACCAACTCTCCTGCTCGGCCGAGCGATAGAAGGTCATGGGTGCGCCGGTCGAGCCACTGGTCTTGACGGTGATCACGCGACCTCGGTGAGCGGGCTCAGGGAAGCAGCGGTTGTTTTCTCTGAGGTCTGCCTTGGTGACGACCGGAAGGCCGTCGAGCGCGGGATAGGCCGATGGGAGTGCGCGCTCCTGATGACGTTGCCAGTGCTGCGGATAGAAGCTGCTGTGGTCTCGAGCCTGTTCGACCACTCGCGTGACGAGAGTGTCCTGCCTGGATCGGATGGCTTGCGGGCTCTCGTGCTCGAGCTCCAGGAGCTCGTCGTACTTTCGCGCTATCGACGTGCCGTTGAGACGGTCGAGAAGCGGGAAGGTGACGCCCTGGAAAACTCGTGCGTATGCTGAGGAGGTCTTGGCCGTGGTCATCTCGTGGCACCAGCTGCAGTTGTGATTCTGGAGCGAACTCGGTCGCGTACCTCCTGGTCGAGGAGGCCGCTGAGGCGAAGTTCGAGGAGGCTCGTGGAGTCCGTGCCCACACCGTGGCGGCGGAGGCGATAGAGGTCGGTGCGGTGGGAGTTGGAGCCTCGGATGGTGGTACACGCTGCCTTCAGGCCAAGACGGCGCAGGATCCTGACGGTGATCTCGTCGAAGTCGCTGGCTCGCCCGTTGGGGTAGGCGAAGGTTTGCGAGTCGAATCCGATCTCGTCGTCGAGCCGACGCTTGGACTCCGCAATCTCGTGCAGCTGTCGGCTTTCGTCGAGCTGGCTCAGGATCGGGTGGTTGACCGTGTGAGGTCCGAGCTCGAATCCCTGCGCTGCCATTTCCCGGGCCTGATCCCAGGTCATGGGCTGCTCGGCGGAACCGGAGTCTGCGAGCTCTCGAAGTCGGCTGACGGCGTCCTCTCGTTGCTCTGGCGTGCGCGATTTGAGTCGCTCGCTCGCCAAATCTGCGGAAACGGGCCACTCTCCGAAGAGAGACTCGAGCTCGGTGCGAACGGACTGGCTCAGGGAAGGTTCGGCACTCAGCTTTGCGACTGCCGATCTGGCGGCGGCAAACCAGAGACCGTTGCCGTCGAGAAAACCGGTCGTCAGATAGAAGGTTGCCGGAGCGGCCACCTCCAGCAAAGTGGGGCGTGCATGGAGGTAGTTGCCTGCCAGACCGTCGTCGAACGTCACCACGACGACATCAGCCGACAGTGGACCCTCGAGCAAGGTGTCGACAGCGTCGGAGAGGGTGGCGAGGCGATAGTCGCTCGCCAGGTGACGGAGGTGGCGACCCAGGCGTGCAGAGCTGACCACACCTTCCGGCTCGAGCGCGTCGGACACGTCGTGGTACTCGAGTACGAAGAGGCGGAAGTCGCCTCGCCGCCGCCTCCGACGTTTGACCAGGCCGAGGATGCCCGATGCGCGCAGGAGCAATGCGGTGGCGCGCGTTCCTGCCTTCCTGGCGTTCACCGAGCGAGACTCCGGCTCGACTATCCGGCAGCGCTGACCGCGGATTGCTGGGGTGAGAACTCGGTGGCGAGCTGCCTGAACCAGATTTCGAGGTTGAGGAGTCCCCAGAGGATCTCGCCGTGGTCGACGCTACCCTCTTGATGCTGTTTGCAGAGTCGCTCGACGGTCGCCCAGTCGAAGTGGTCGCGACACTTGGCGTCAGGCTCCAGCAATCGCTGCAGATGACCGTTGAGGTGTCCTCCCGGCCTGAGCCACTGACTGATGGGGACCGCGAAGCCAGCCTTCTTGCGGTTGATGATCGCCTCGGGCAGATAACGCTCGGAGATCCGCTTGACGATGTACTTCGTAGTGGCTCCTCTGAGCTTGACGTTCGACGGCATCCGGGCGGCGAGCTCGACGATCCGGTGATCGAGGAAAGGAACTCGCCCTTCGAGTGAAGCTGCCATGGACATCTTGTCCATTCGGTTGAGCAGCGACTGCAGATAGGTCTGCTGGTCCCATCTCAGCACCGCTGCGAGGAGACCATTCTGAGCCTCGACTTCAGGCGTGTCTCTGGCCATGACGCTCGCAGAAATGAGGGCGCGGACGGCACCGGGGTCCGAGAAGGCTGCGAGTGCTGCTATATCCACCTGGCCAGTTGTGTCCACCGTCGCGCGGATTCGGGTCCTGGTGCGCTGTGGCAGCAGGGCGGAAAGCAGACGCAGGCTGCGACGCGCCAATCGCGTCCGGAGTACGGCTCGATCCAGCAGCGCCGGAAACCGGTAGCGCGTGTAACCGGCAAACAGCTCGTCCGAGCCTTCGCCCGTCAAGACGACGGTGAGCTTCTGCTTGGCGAGCTCGCTCAGCTTCATGAGATGGACTGAGTGAGGGTGGTTGAGTGGCTCGTCGTGGTGCCAGATCGCTCGTTCGAGGTGTTCCGCATAGGTCTCTGGGGCGACGACGAGCCGATGATGGCTTGTACCGTATCGGTTCACGACCATGTCGGCGTACGGCGTCTCGTCGAAATCGGGATCGTCGAATCCCACCGAGTAGGTGTTGAGCCGGTCGTTGGCATGCTCTGACACGAGAGCCGTGATCAGGCTGGAGTCGACGCCGCCGCTGTTGAACGTGCCGAGCGGGACGTCGCTGATCATGTGGTCGTGGACCACCTGGGTCATGGTGGAGTCGAGCTCCTCGCTCCACTCGTCGACGCTTCGCTGCTCGCCGGTCGAATGGGCCGGGTGGGGAAGCTCCCAGTAGGTACGTGGCTCTCCGGACCACGAGGAGGTGGCGTCGACGGTCCAGATCTCGCCTGGCTGCACCTTCTCGACGGACTCGAACATGGTCCCTCGGCCCGAGAGATTGCGATAGATCAGGTATTCCTCCAACGCGCCGGGCCGCGGCGTCCCTCGCCACTCTGGAAGTGGCCTGAAGGACTTGATCTCTGATGCGAAGGCGATCGTGTCTTGCGCTCGGAAGACGTAGAGAGGCTTGATTCCCAATCGATCGCGGGCGACGACGAGTCGTTGATCCACCGAATCCCAGAGGGCAAACGTGAACATTCCCGTCAGATGCTGGACAAAGTCGTCACCGAGAAGCGCGTAGGCGGCCAGTATCGTCTCGGTGTCGCTGTTGGTGCGGAATGTCCAGCCCTGTGAGCTGAGCCTCTGTCTGAGCTCCAGATAGTTGTAGATCTCGCCGTTGAAGACGATCTGGTACCGCTCCGTGACGTCCGACATCGGTTGCTGCCCGCCCGCGAGGTCGATGATGCTCAGTCGTCGGTGCCCGAGCGCGACGGGACCGTCGACGAGCGCCCCACAGCCGTCGGGTCCTCGATAGGTCACCACGTCGCGCATCGCGACGATTTCGTCGAGGCTCGGCGGCCGGCTGCTTCGAACGAGTGCGACGATTCCACACATGTGCTGCGCGTGACCTCAGACAGAGGGTGGGAGTTTGTCGGAAAGGGAAGTCGAGAAAGAGACTCGAAGAGACGGAGTCGAGTGTCGACGTGGTGATCAGATCTTGACGCAGTCCATTGACATAGGTCCCGCAAGACCTGAACACGAGAGGCTCTTGGCCTTCCGAAGTCCCTGGTTGCGGGTCCCAGCCGGAGGGCGTGGTCGGTCCGGAGCTTCTCCAGATCAGGCAACTGGTTGCAGGCTGCGTGCCGATTCCCTGTACGAAGATGTGGTGATCGCCTCGGACCGTGAACAGGAGGCCAGTCTGGGAGACTGGCAGAAGCCTTGCAGCTACGGCGACGGAGAGAAATCGGTTAGCTCGAGGGAGATATGTGCGGAATCGCCGGGATCGTCGACTGGGGTACTGAGCCAGTCCCTTCAGTCATCGCTGCGATGAATCAGGCCCTCAGGCACCGCGGGCCCGACGATTCGGGGGCCGAGACGGGCAAGAGCTTCTCGCTCGGGATGCGGCGGTTGAGCATCATCGGGGTCGACGACGGCCATCAACCGCTCTTCAACGAAGACCGAAGTCTGGTTCTCGTGTTCAACGGCGAGATCTACAACTACCGCGAGCTCAGGGAAGAACTTCGAGCCCGGGGCCACGAGTTCTCGACCCACTCGGACGGCGAGGTCATCGTTCATCTCTACGAGGAGTACGGGGCTGACTGTGTCGATCGACTCCGCGGGATGTTCGGGTTTGCGCTGTTCGACACCGGGAGGGATCGGCTGCTGCTGGCTCGCGACCGGGCTGGCCAGAAGCCCCTCTACTACGCGGAGGGAGACGGTTTCCTCGTTTTTGCGTCGGAGATCAAGGCCCTTTTTGCCACCGGTCTGATCTCCAAACGGCTTCATCGCGCCGCCGTGGGCACCTATCTCGCGTACGGCTTCGTCCCGGGTAGTCGAACCCTCTTCGAAGGGGTCTGGAAGCTTCCTGCCGGCCACGTGATGCAGGTCGATTCCGAGACCCGAAGCGAGCGCAGGTACTGGGATCTTCCCGGGCCTCGCTCGTCGAGCCTGTCCTTCGAAGACGCGAGACGAGAGACTCGCGACTTGATCGAGACGGCGGTCGAGATGCGGTTGATGAGCGAGGTCCCGCTGGGCGCGTACCTCAGCGGTGGCGTCGACTCGAGCGCAGTCGTCGCGATCATGTCCCAGCAGATGCAGGAGCCGGTCCAGACCTTTTGCGTCGGATTCGAAGACCGTACTCTGGACGAGACCGAACATGCTCAGGCGGTCGCCGACCATCTCGGAGCCCGTCACCGCACCCTGCTGGTCAAGGGGTGCTCGCCCGACCTGCTCTACGGTCTCAACTGGTTCCAGGACGAGCCGGCAGGTGACCCGGCGGCGGTGCCCACGTTTCTGTTGAGCCGCTTCGCTCGTCGATCGGTGACCGTCGTACTGACCGGTGAAGGCGGTGACGAGGCATTTGCCGGCTACCGACACCACCGATTCTGTCAGCAGTTTGGCCGACTCCCGGGGAGAGACCGGATCCTGGGGGCCCCTCGGGTTTTCTACGCGGCGGCCCAGGCGCTGCTCGAGGGAGTCCTGTCGCCACGCGTGACCAAGGCCTTGTGGCTGGCGTCTCTCGATCGGGACGAGCGAGCGCTCGGGTGGACGTCGGCATTCACCGATCGCGAGCTTGCGCGATTTGCGCCGGCCCGAAGCATGGAGGGTTTCAGGATCGAGCGCGCCGAGCTGCTTACGGAGATTCCCTCCGCGCAGTCTCGAGACTTCTCTGACGATCTGTCTCAGCTCCTCTACGTCGATGCCAAGTGTGGACTGGCCGAGCATCTCCTGATGAAGGTCGATCGGATGAGCATGGCGGCGGGTCTCGAGGCACGCTGCCCGCTGCTGGATCACCATGTCCTGGAACTGGCCGCGAGTCTTCCGACGAGCATGCTGCTCAGTGGCGAGCAGTCCAAACACGTCCTGCGAAGTGCGGTGGAGGATCTCCTGCCGAGCGCCATCCTCGAGCGTCCGAAGCAAGGGTTCGACGTCCCCATTCGTACCTGGCTCAAGGGAAGCCTGAGACCGGTGGTGAACGCCCTGCTGCTTCGTGAGGGTGCTCCGCTGGGAGAGTTGATCGACGCGGGTCATGTCGAGCGGCTGTGGGCCGCGCTAGAGAAACGCAACGACAGTCGAGTCGCCGATCAACTCTGGCGGCTGCTCAACCTCGCCGTGTGGCTGGACCTCCACTGGGGAGAGGGAGCCGAGCGCGACGAACTGTGGCGAGCCCACGGAGTCCCCGCCG
>JANQPS010001230.1 GCA_028285365.1 Thermoanaerobaculia bacterium
GTTGGCGGAACCCCGTCGGGCGATTCGGCGGTGCTCTGATCCGCCTCGGCGGTTGCGTCCGTCTGGGCCGATTCAAAGGTGGACTGCGCGTCGTCGAAGACCGCAGCCTGGGTCTCGAGCACCAGTCCGCCGTCCTCTGGTGCGCTCTCCCGCCCATCTTTGGCCCGCCCATCTTTGGCCCGCCCGTCTTTGGCCGGCCCATCTTTGGCCGGGCCATCTTCGGGGATGTCGCTCGACGTTGCATCGGGGGTGGTGCTGACTGTGACGGTGCCGCCATTCTTGAGCTCGCCGAACAGCAGCTGATCGACGAGCGGGCGCTTGATCTCCCGTTCGATGAGCCGGCGCATGGGACGTGCTCCGAAGTCGGGCTCGTACCCGTGAGTCGCGAGCCAGTCACGCGCTTCGCTGGTCAGCTCCATCGTCACGTCCTTCTCGGCCAGCTGAGTCGCCAGCTCGCCGAACAGCTTGTCGACGATCAACCTGACGCTCGGCAGCTCGAGCGGCTCGAAGACGATCCAGGAGTCGAGCCGATTGCGAAACTCTGGAGAGAACAGCCTCTCGATTGCCGGTCGGGACTTGGCTTCGGTGCTCGACGGGTCGTTGCCGGCGAACCCGACGGGTTTGTTGGTCAGCTCACGCCCCCCCGCATTGGTGGTCATCAGGAGGACGACGTGCCTGAAGTCCGCCTTGCGCCCCGTGTTGTCGGTGAGCGTGGCGTGATCCATGACCTGGAGGAGGATGTTGTAGACGTCCGGGTGGGCCTTTTCGATCTCATCGAGCAGGAGGACAGCGTGCGGAGTGCGCCTGATGGCGTCCGTCAGCAGGCCGCCCTGGTCGAAGCCGACGTACCCCGGAGGTGCGCCGATCAGTCTCGAGACGGTGTGCTTCTCCATGTATTCGCTCATGTCGAAGCGCACGAAGTTGATGCCCATGATCTCCGCGAGCTGTTTGGCGAGCTCGGTCTTTCCGACCCCGGTAGGGCCTGAGAAGAGGAACGAGCCGATGGGGCGCTCTTCGGGTCCCAGACCGGCTCTCGAGAGCTTGATGGCCGAGACCAGACTTTCGATGGCCTTGTCCTGGCCGAAGATGACCTCCTTGAGTCGCGGTTCGAGCTGAGCGAGATTCTCTTCGTCCGACTCGCTGAGGTTTTGCTCGGGTATCTTGGCGACTCGAGCCACCACCGACTCCATCTCTTCGGTACCGAGCTCGTCTCTGCGCTCGTCTTCCTCCATCAGCCGATTGGCGGCGCCCGCCTGATCGATCACGTCGATGGCTTTGTCGGGGAGCCGGCGCTCGTTGATGTACTTGGCTGCCAGCTCGGCGGCTCGCTCGAGCCCGTCGTCGCTGTAGCGAACCTTGTGGTGTTCCTCGTAGCGCTCGCGCAGTCCCTTGAGGATGTCGATGGCATCGTCGAGTGACGGCTCGTCGATGTCGATCTGTTGAAACCGTCGGGCGAGTGCCCGGTCGCGGTCGAAGGCGGCCTTGTACTCGGAGTGGGTCGTGGACCCGATGCAGCGGAGCTCGCCGGAAGCGAGTGCCGGCTTGAGGATGTTCGAGGCGTCCAGAGAGCCGCTCGACACTGCGCCAGCACCGACGATCGTGTGAATCTCGTCGATGAAGAGGATGTGGTCGGGATCCTGAGTGACGACCTGGATGACGGCCTTGATGCGCTCTTCGAACTGACCTCGATACTTGGTGCCAGCCAGCAGAGCGCCCATGTCGAGGGCATAGATACGGGCGTTGCCGAGCAGGTCCGGGACCCGACCTTCGTGAATTGCGAGAGCCAGGCCCTCGACGATTGCAGTTTTTCCGACGCCCGGGTCGCCGACCAGAACGGGGTTGTTCTTGCGACGACGTGCCAGCGTCTCGATCACGAGTCGGACCTCGTCCGCGCGTCCGACCAGCGGATCGATGCGGCCTCGAGCAGCGCGGTCGACCAGATCGGTGCAGAAGCGTTCGAGAACGTTGCCGAGCGACTCCTCGTCGTCTTCGACCTCGACCTCGTCGTCATTACCGGGGAGCTCGTCCTTGCGAACACCGTGCGACAGGAAACGCACGATGTCCAGTCGCGTGACGCCTTGCGACTGGAGGAGAAAGACCGCTTGGCTCTCAGGCTCGCGCATGATCGAGGCGAGCACATTGCCCGCGTCGACGGTGTCTTTCCCGGCACCCTGGACATGGAGCGCGGCCCGTTCGAACACCCGCCAGAAGGCAATCGTCTGCTTGGGCTCGTGGTCGTCGTCTTCGAGCGCGCCGACAGGCTCGAGCGATTCGTCGAAGAACTGCTCCAGGCCTTCGACGAGCTCTGGGAGTCGCACTCCCACGGCTTGCAGGATCTCGATGCCGCGCGGATCGGCACACAGGGCGAGGAGCAGGTGCTCCAAGGTCACGTACTCGTGGCGTCGCTCTCGCGCCTCGCCGATCGCGGCCTCGAGTGTCGTACGAAGATCGGTTGACAGATTCACGGCTCGTTGCCCCCGTCGCTCTCGTCGCCGTCCTGTTCGGGTTCGACGCTACACATCAAGGGAAAGTTGGCTTTCTCGGCAGCTGCCTTGACCTCGGCCGCCTTGGTTTCTGCCACAGCAAAAGGAAAGATCCCGGCAACTCCCACACCATGGTTGTGCACGTGCAGCATCAGCCTCGTCGCTTCGGCCTCGCCCATTGCGAAGACGTGCTGGAGGACGAGGACCACGAAGTCACGCGGTGTGTAGTCGTCGTTGTGGAGGAGGACCTTGAAGAGCCTCGGCCTCTTGAGGCGCGTGCGCTTTTGGGTCTTGGTGACGACCTTTCCCTGGTCTTGCTCCGACATGAGGAAAGCCTAGCAGCCTGCAGCAGTCAGCAGTCCGCCCTGACGCGCCGCTGATGCGGCGGCCGCGCCCTGGACGCGACGGTCACCGATCACGGTAGGTGGCCTGCCAGCGGCTGATCTGGTGTTCGCGCAAGCGGCAGTCGCGCTCGAGCGCCTCGCCCAGGAGAGCGTGGGTCCGCTCGTCCGCGAACCAGAGTGAAGAGTAGGTTGCGACGGGCTCGAATCCGCGGGTGACTTTGTGCTCGCCGCCCGCGCCGCCCTCGAAGACCTGAGTGCCTCGCTCGATGCATTCCCGGATCGAGTGGTAGAGACAGACGTTGAAGTGCAAGAAGCGGTGTTCCTCATGGCACCCCCAATAACGTCCGTAGAGATGAGTTGGCGTGGCGAGATTGATCGAGCCGGCAACGATGCGATCGTCTCGGCGTGCGACGACCAGCTCGACGGCATCGCCCATCTGGGTGAAGAGGTGATCGTAGAAGGCCCGATTGAGATACGTGCCTCCCCACATGTACTTTTCGCATGTCGTTCTGTAGAGCTCGAAGGCAATCCTCGACCACTCCTCAGAGTCTTCGGACAAGCGCTCGTCGCGGATGGTCTCGATCGTGATCCCCTGCTTGTCGGGCTCGCGCTGCTCTCGACGGGCCTGGGTCCGACGTTTTGACGGCAGCCGTGCCAGCCAGTCGTCCGGGGTCTTGTAGTCGTAGTTGTGCCAGTGGTACTGAACGAGAATGCGAGTCGTGAGGCCAGCGTTGCTGAGAGGTCGCCGCTCCTCCTCGGTGTGGTAGAGCACCTGAATGGTGCGCAGCTCGTGCTGGCGGCAGACCTCGCGGGCCAGCTGCATGAGCGCGTTGACGAGCGTCTGCTCGTCGAGGCCTGAGCGCCCTGCAACGAAGATCCTCCGGCCCGTGACCGGACTGAAGGGAATGCCGACGACGAGCTTGGGGTAGAGCTCCTGCCCGAGAGAGCCTACGGCGTCGTAGAACGCCCAGTCTCTCGAGAAGTCCCCCATGCCGTCGTTCTTGATGTACGCCGGCGCCATGGCGACCAGCTCGCCGTCGAGCCGTGCGGTGAGATGGCAGGGCCACCAGGCCCGGTCTGGGGCCACGCACTGGGTTTCTTCCAGAGCGCTCAAGAAGCTCCAGCTCGAGAATGGATTGGTGTCGTCGCTGCGCACACGCTCCCACTCCGCTTCTTCGAGATCGGCGAGACGCGCGACCACGCTCAGTTCGAGGGTTGCGTTCATCGGCGCGGAGAGTAGCAGCGCCAGGCGGATGGTGCGTGAGAGGACGTTTGTCCTGCGCCTGCTGCCGCCGGTGGTATTGGCGAGGCCGCCCCTTTACAATCGGAGAGTGCAGCAAAGCCCGAGGCGAACACAGGCCGTACCCGAACGTCGCAACCACTGGCGAAGCCACCTCGAGGCAGCGCCAGGCGTTGCCGTTTGGCGGTCGTGGACATGAGATTTCGGCGGCAGCAGACCGAACCGACGGCTGGATTCTTGTCGTCACTGCCGTGCGAAGCGGCGCTCGTCGATCCGTCGCTCAGGCTCGTCAAGGTCAATACCTCCTGGCAGCGAGCGCTCGAACAGGCGCATGGGCCACTGCGGCTCGAGACGGCCTTCGTCTACCTCGACGAGGGCGATCCGTTGCTGCCAACCGACTCTCGGGGCGCGCGGACGGTGCTCAAGGGCATCAAGTCGGTGGTCTCCGGCCGCCGCGACGAGTTTGCGTTCGAGTACTCGCGACGTGTCGCTGGCGACGCCCGCTGGTACCGGCTGACGGTCACTCCCTACCAGGAAGACGGGAGCCCGCGACGGGCCCTGGTCTTGCGCTTCGACGAGACGGACGACAAGGCCGATCGATCACGTCAGTCGCTGTTCACCTACGCGCTCAAGAGGTCGACGGAGTTCGTCGGCATCCTGGGCTCGAACGGCGACTTCGTCTACGCGAACGACAGGCTCTGCGGCACGCTGGGCTACAGCTACAAGGATCTCGTCGGGCTCAGCATCTGGGACATCGATCCCAATTTTCCGCAAGACGCTTTTCAGTCCGCACTGAGCGAGCTCAGGCAGCTGGGAACGCTCGCGATCGAGTCGCACTTCAGAACCGTTGAAGGACTCGCATTCCCCGTCGAGGTGACGCTCTCGCACTACGAAGGGCAAGGCAGCGAGAACGTGATGCTGTTCGCCCGCGAGCCGAACGCCGTCGGAGATCTGGCGAGCGGTAGCTTCCGCTTTCAGCAGAAGGTGGCTGAACGCACCAGCGAGCTCGCGGCGGCCAACTCGCGTCTGCAGGAGGAGATCGTTTCCCACCGCAAGACCGAGGAGGAGCTGAGGACCAGTCAGCAGCGGCTGGCGCTGGCCCTGTGGGGCACGTCTCTCGGGCTCTGGGATTGGTCGCTTCGCGACGGTGCGATGACTTTCGACGAGCGTTGGTCCGCGATGCTGGGCTACGAGATGAACGAGATCGAACCGCGCCTCGAGGGCTGGACCGGGCTCGTTCACCCTGATGACGATCTGTCGCTGCGCAAGGCCCTCGAGGAGCATCTCGCCGGGCGGTCGCAGCTGTTCGAGCAGGTTCACAGGCTGAACCACAAGAATGGCGAGTATCGGTGGTTCATGGCGCGCGGACGGGTGGCCCAGCGCGACGACAATGGTGTCGCCGTAAGAGTGATCGGGACGCTGCAGGACATCACGGAGCGCAAGCAGCTCGAGGTCCAGCTACTCCAGTCGCAGAAGATGGAGGCCATTGGTCAGCTCGCCGGTGGAGTGGCTCACGATTTCAACAATCTCCTGACCGCAATCAACGGCTACGCCGACCTCGTGCTGCGCAATCTGGACGAAGAGAGCCCGCACCGTCGCAAGATCGAAGAGATCCGCAAGGCCGGTAAGCGCGCAGCCGTTTTGACCAGCCGCCTGCTGGCGTTCGGACGCAAGCAGGTGCTCCAGCCTGAGCTCATTCACCTGAACCATGTGATCACCAGCATGGAGGCTCTGCTGCGTCCCGCGATCGGAGAGGAGATCCAGCTCCGGCTCGAGTTGGCTGAAACTCTTCCGCTCATCAAGGCTGACCTGAGCCAGATGGAGCAGGTCATCCTGAACCTGGCGGTGAACGCCCGAGACGCCATGCCTACTGGTGGGACTCTGACGATCTCGACATCGCGGGCCAGAACCGAGGAAGTCCGTCGAGTTGGTGGTGGCGGTAAACGAGGCTACGTCTGTCTCGGAATGCGCGACACCGGTGTGGGAATCCCGGACGAGATGTTGCCCCGCGTGTTCGAGCCGTTCTTCACCACAAAAGACGTCGGTCAGGGAACTGGGCTGGGACTCTCGATGGTCTACGGCACGGTGCGCCAGAGTGACGGCTTCGTCGAGATTCGAAATCTCGAGGGTGACGGCGTCGAAGTCTTGATCTACCTCCCGACCGCCGAGAAATCACTCGCGCACAGCCTGCCTGTGAAGATTCCGGGTGCAGAGGCTCTAGAGGGGCATGAGCAGGTGCTGCTGGTCGAGGACGAGCCGTCGGTGCGCATCCTCATGGAGTCGTCGCTCGAGTCCCTCGGTTATCACGTGGTCTCGGCCGGCAGCGCCGAGGAGGCGCTTTCGGTCCTGGAAAGTGGAGCGCTGACGCCCGAAGCTCTGGTCTCGGACGTCGTGCTGCCTGGGATGAACGGGGTGGAGCTCGCTCGGAGGATGCAGGAGGGACTACCGGACCTTCGCGTGTTGCTGGTCTCGGGTTATCCGCGTGACGCGCTCGATCGCAAGGAACCGATGGAAGGCATGGACTTTCTTCAGAAGCCTTTCGACGTCGAGGAGTTCCTGCACCGAGTGCGGCAGATGCTCGATCGGCGCGCGCTGGCTTGATCGGCGAGAAGGACTCCGCCGTGGTGGATTCTGAAGACCGGTCCGATGAACGCCGCGAGCTCGAGTCGGAGACTGGTCTCGACCTCGAGCCCCTCCTCGATCAGCTGTACAGCGAGCCGCTGGCCGCATTCATCGAGGCGCGAAAGAGCCTGACGAGTCAGCTGCAGAAGGCCGACCGGTCTGCCGACGCCGAGGCGGTCAAGACACTCAAGAAACCAGTCGTGACGGCTTGGGCCGTCAATCAGCTGGCTCTTCGCGACGACCGGAGCCATTTGGACGCCCTTCTGGATGCCGGAGAAGAGGTCAGGAAGAGTCAGGCCGGGGCCTCTGCACCTGCAGCTCATCGCGATGCCGTCACGGAGAGACGGCGAGCTCTCGACAAGGCCCTGGCGGTTGCTGAAGACATCCTCGTCGAAGCTGGTCACTCGCCGACGCAGGGTAGCCTCCAACGCATCAGCCGCAGTCTCGAAGCTGTGGCCGCCTACGGGCGCACAGGAGCGTGTCAGCCGGCCCCTGGTCGCCTTCACGATGATCTGGAGCCACCGGGATTCGAGGTGCTGCTCGAACTAGCGGCTCTGGAGCCGAGGCTTGCCCAGACCCCAGCTACCAAGAAGGGCAAAGGCGCAAAGCCTCAGAAGGGCCGAGGCCGAGCCAACCGTTCGGTGCAAGCTCCCCAGGAGCGTGAGCGACGTGCGCGGCAGCGGGCTCTCGAGAAGGAGCGATCGACGGTCTCGAAACAGCTCGAGCGTGCCCGAGCGACGTCGCGCAAACTTGCTGAGGCGCGCCGGGACGCTGAGCGCAAGGTCGTCTCCCAACAGAAGCTGGTGGACAAGGCTCGTGCTCGACTCGACGACCTGGTGCAGGCTCACGAAGAGATGGCGAAGACGTTGGCAGCCTCGACGCAGGATCATCGGGGGGCCGAGCTCGAAACCCTGGAGATCGAGAAGCGGCTGGCTCGTATCGATGCCGAGTTGGCCACGCCGCCGCCAGGTGCCAAGAGCTGATCAGACAGCTGGTCGGACTGGGTGGAGCCGTGGCCGCCTGGGCGCTCGAGGAGTGCAAAGCGGCCACGTGCTCGGGACTACTCCGTGCCGGTCCAATCTCCGAAGTCGGCGCCGTCTGCGATCCACTGGCGAAGTGCCGCAGTTTCTTCTTCCGACAGTCCCTCGCCTTCCACCGGCATGTAGTCCAGGTCATCCATTGGTAGCTCGGTTCGAGTCAACAGAGGGCTCTCATCCGGCTTGCCGGGCACGATGACCTTGCCGAGGTCGCCGCCTTTGAGCAAGGCCTCCGGCGAGGTGACCACGAGGTTGGAGAACGTGTCTTTGCCACCGTGACAGTCGAGACACGAGCGCTCGAGAACTGGCCAGATCTCGCTGGCGAAGTCGACGGCTTCCGCCGAACTGGACGCTGCTGGCCCGCTGCCAGCCACGACGAGAATGAACAGGAGTAGAGGGAAGGCCATGGGTATGAGTCGCGTAGAGCGCATGAGATCACCTCGTGTTGATGAGCCGTCAGAAGGCCGGAGCTCGGCCAGCCTCGGCGGAGTGCTTGTGAACTGCCATGAGGTCGTCAAGGAGTCGTCGGGGGCAGCCGTGGCAGTGACCGCCCGCACGGGACGAGCGCCGGCGGATGATACCAAGTGAGAAGGCCGCACCGGTCGTCTGTGACCGACGAGGTCCGTGAGCTTCTCAAGGTCAGGGGCGCTCGCCTGGAGCCTGGTCAGTCCCTTCGGAAAGGCTACTCGCCGAAGCACACGCGGAGTCTTCGATGAGTCTGGACAGGTCATCGGTCCTCAGGTGCGGGCGGGAACGGGTCAGCAGCGCTTGTGCGCGGTCGCACTCGCTCGCCGCGATCTCGACCTCGACGGCTCGTTGCCAGAGTTCGGATGACGAGGGCTGCCAGGCCAGGAGGCGTTCGTAGGCCGCTCGAGCCGTGGTCGTGTCGCCGACTCGGGCACTCAAAGCTGCGCCGCGTTCGAGCAGGACCGGAAGGTCTGGTCGAAGGCGAGAAGCCCGGAAGTAGTGCTCGCGAGCCCGATCGGGATCTGTGTTCTCGAGCAGCATCGCCACCTGGGTGTTGGCCTTGAAGAGGTTGGGTCTGAGGCGAAGCGCCTGTTCGAAGGCCGCCAGTGCCTTGTCGCGCTCGCCAGCCTCGAGTTGCGCGGTCGCGGCACCTTCCAGGCAGTAGGCACAGTCGGGATCAGCCTCGAGCGAGTTGTCCCAGAGCGTTTGCGTCGTCGACCAGGTCGTTGCATAGGTCGTCGTCTGCAAGGCGAGTCCGAGTGCCAGAACCCCACCTCCCGCGACGATGCGGGCAAGCGCGGCTGGCCCGAGTGTCGCGAGACCGGCCGCGAGTCCCATCACGACGATCGCGCTCGGGAGGTAGCTGTAGCGATCGGCGACCAGCTGCGGACCGCTCTGAAAGAGCCCGAGGACCGGCAACAGGAGAAGGGTGTACGAAGTCGCGACCAGCAAGAGGCCTCGACTCCACGGTCCCGAGCCGAGGCGTTGCCACGCGAGCGCGGCGAGCACGGTGAGAGCAGCGATGCCGAGCACTGACCCGCCAAACCGCCAACTCCACAGCTCGATCTCGAGGGGGAGTTCGTAGAGGTGGCTCAGCGGTGTGGGCCAGAGTGATTTGCGCACGTAGTAGAGCCAGCCGTGCGCCATCAGGAGCAGACGCTCCCCCAGGCCGAGTACGTCGAACGAGACGAGCGCACTGGTTGCGGCCTGGGCGCGCGGAGCGATCCATGCCGCCACTGCGGCGACGAGCAGGAACGGAATCTTCTCGATTGCCACCACGAGGTTGTTTCGGTCGAGCCAGGGGCGCTTGAGGCGACCGAGAACTCCGAGGTCGATCAGGATGATCAGTGCCACCAGCACGACTCCCGACGCCTTCGCGAGCAGACTGAGTACGAAACAGAACCAGGATCCGACGAGGCGGAGCGGAGAGCGTCTACCGTCAGGGAAGGCCCGGAGGTAGAGCCAGAGGGCTGCGAAGAAGAACAGGGCGGAGAGCACGTCGCGTCGCTCCGTGACCCAGACCACGGACTCGACTCTCATCGGGTGAACCGCGAAGAGGAGGGCAGCGACGCCAGGGAGAAGGGCCGAGGGCCAGCTGCTGGCGAGGTTGCGCTCTCGCTCGGTCGACGAGGTGACGAAGCGAGTGATGAGATGCCTGCTCAACACCCAGACGAGAATGGTGTTGAGCAAGTGCAGTAGGACGTTCGTCAGGTGGTAACCCGCGGGATGGCGTTCGAAGACCATCGTGTCGAAGCGCAGGGAGAGCCAGGACAGGGGCTGATAGTGGCCCATGAAGAACGTCGAGAACGCCCAGGGAACAAACGATTGCCAGTCATCGTCGAGTCTTGGGTTGTCCGTGACCGTCAGATTGTCGTCCCAGTCGAGCAGCTCGGCGTCGAGTGCCGGGAGGAAAGCCAGGAAGCTGATGGTCACGACGCCTGCGATCACCGCCAACTCGCGGGCCGAGGGCCAGGACGACTCCGTTCTACTGGCGGCGGTCGAGGCTTCGGCCTCTGGAGCGCTCACGGTGTCGTACGGTCCTCACTCGCTTCGAGGAGTCGGCCGAGATACCAGCGGTCGAACTCGTGGACGCACGTTTCGCTGGGCTGGTAGCGCAACGGAGCAAACGCCCGTGAGCGTGCACCTCGCTGAGTGCGCTCGCACAGCTCCCAATCCTGACGGTTCGTGAGATCCCAGAACTCGATCGCGTCACTCGGATCGAACTTCGGGTCGGCAACCTGCTCGGGATGAAATAGCCAGTGACACGTCACCTCGGTGTGGGTTGGTGAGCGTGGGACGAGCGTGTGGGAGAGGACGTAGTCGCGGTGCAGGCTGACGAAGAGATTCGGATAGATGACGTAGTACCAGACGAGATCGTCATCATCGAGCTCCGGAGCCAGTGAAGCCCGACTGCTTCGCCCGCTGAGACTCATGGTGTCGAAGCCTGGATTGAGTCGCATGGGGCCCCCGACGAAGCTCGGTCCGGAGTCCTGCGTGCCACCACTCTTGAAGTGCGAGATTCGATTCAGCTCCGGATGTGCCAAGGCGCAGTGATAACACTCGCTGTAGTTCTGGCAGAGGAGCTTCCAGTTGGCATCGACCTCGTAGCGAGTCTGCTCGACGACGACCAGCTCGGACGTACGGTAGCGAGAGAAGCTGGGGGTCTCTCGCAACATGACGTCGAGCGGATCCGGATTGCTCTGGAGGCTCACCCACAAAAAGCCCTGCCACTCTTCGATGGCGCACCGCGTCAGGTGGACGCCGTCCACCTCGAAGCCTGGGTGCTCGCTCATATGGGGTGCATGCTCGAGACTGCCGTCGAGTCGGTACGTCCATGCGTGGTACGGGCACCGCAATCGCTTGAGGCCGCTAGTCGAGGGTTCGTCGATCAGGCACGAGCCACGATGGCGACAC
The DNA here is from genome assembly GCA_028285365.1 of Thermoanaerobaculia bacterium. Lineage (GTDB taxonomy): Bacteria > Acidobacteriota > Thermoanaerobaculia > Multivoradales > Multivoraceae > JANQPS01. The sequence goes on from JANQPS010001230.1 coordinate 11,108, forward strand.
GTGTTGAAGAAGGCGTGCTGGATCCCGGCTTCGTCACAGGTGAGGAGGAGAGGCTCGCCGTCGATGTCGAGGGTTGCGGCGTCACCCGGCTTGCTCAGTGCAGCCTTGGGCCCGTAGGCGAACCATCCCGAGCCGAAGAGCAGGGACGATTCGAGTGCGTAGACCTCGTCATCGACGTAGAACTCCCGGGCCAAGGGGCGCGCCTGTTCGATCTCCTCGAGGGTGTCTACAGCGAGGTCCTTCAACCTGTCGAGCTGTGGCGAGCGTCTGAGTTCTGTGTGATGGTCTGAGTTCGTGAGGTGGTTTGCCATGGTCGTGTCTGCTGACTCGGTGTGCAGCGAGGTCGGTCGATACGCTCGTACTCCGAGCTCCTTCTCGGTCTCGTGGTGCATGCTACCCTCGCGCGCGGTAACGACGACTCTGGTAGGGCCTTTCGTTGCATTGACATCTGCTGAGAAAACAGACGGTACGGCGTGGTGATGCTGTGGTGATGCTCTGTAGTGATGTTGTAGTGGTGTTGTAGTGGTGTTGTAGTGGTGCTGTAGTGGTGGTGTGGCTGTGTTGGTTCTGTTCGGTGATCGAGATTCAGTGATCTGGTCGGGCTCGCGGCCGCTGGTCCCGCTCTGGACCGCGTGTCCCACCGACGTACGGCTCCTCGGCATGAAGGCTCGCGGTGTCCACTCGTAGCGAGGGACCAGCAGGCACTCAGGCTCTGAGCCGTGCTTTTGCTCTCCTGGATCGGCTCGCGACCGGTCGAGAGCACACGCTGAGCGACCTGGCGGACTCAGTGGCGTTGCCACGCCCCACGGCACATCGACTCCTCGCCGCCCTGGTGGCTCAGGGGCTCGCCGAGCGGGGGAGCGGCAGCGCCTACCGGATCGGTCCCGGTTGCGTGAGGCTGGGACACCGTGCAGCCCTTCTGAGACCGGGATCGCGGCCGCGGGCAACTCCGTTTGGCAGTCGGCAGGTGACGCTGACCGAAAGCCACGAGTGGCGCGACTGGTCGGGTTACCTCTTGCCGACCTACTACGGCGCGTCTCACGAACGGGAGTACCACGCGGTGCGCACGAGTGTCGGGCTCATCGATGTCTCGCCGCTGTTCAAGTACGACTTCGTCGGTCCGGACGCCCTGGCGCTCGCGCAACGTGTCTTTACTCGTGACTTCTCGAAGTGTCGGCTCGACCAGGTGCGCTACTCGTGCTGGTGTGACGACCGCGGCAAGCTGATTCAGGATGGCAACGTCGTCAGACTCACGGAGGAGCGGCTGCGCGTGACGGCCGCCGAGCCGAGTCTGCGTTGGTTCGAGGACTGCTCTGTCGGACTCGCCGTAGACGTCATCGATCGCTCCGAGGAGATCGCC
>JANQPS010001233.1 GCA_028285365.1 Thermoanaerobaculia bacterium
CATTCGATGACCAGTCCAGCTTCCGGTTCGTTGAGGTGACGGGGAGAGAAGTCGGTCCACCGACTTCGGAACGGTTGCCGTGAGCGCGAATCCGACCGCCGCCATCGAGTCCGGCGTCCGAGAGCTCCTGAAGCGAGAGCTCTTCGAGATCTCGGGTGTGGCGATTACTCCGTCGACGCTGCTGGTGACCGCCGCCCTCATCAGCATCACGATGGTGCTGGCGCGGCTTCTCGAGTCGGCCGTCATTCGCCTGTTCAAGAAGCAGGGTGCCGAAGACGAAGGCTCCATCAACGTCGCTGGGCGACTCGTCAACTACCTGGTCCTGGTCGTTGGTTTTGCGGTTTCTCTGCACACGCTGGGCCTCAACCTGTCTGCGCTCTTTGCGGCCGGTGCTGTTTTTGCCGTGGGACTCGGATTCGGCTTGCAGAACGTGGTGCAGAACTTCGTCTCCGGCCTGATTCTGCTCGGTGAGAGGGTCATTCGCGTCGGCGACGTCATCGAGGTCGAAGGCGAGATGATCAAGATCGAGCACCTCGGGATGCGCTCTGCCGTTGCACGCACCCTCGACGACGAAAGCGTGATCCTCCCCAATGCCGTCATCGTGCAAGGTAGCGTCAAGAACCTGACCATGCGGGATCGCAACTATCGAATCCGCGTGCCGGTGGGGGTTGCATACGAGTCTGACCTGGATCACGTGTTCTCGGTACTGGAGGAGATTGGTGCCTCGTGCTCCAGCGAGGCACCCAGAGACCCGGCGGTGCTTCTCATCGGGTTCGGGAGCTCATCCATCGACTTCGAACTGTCGATCTGGATCACCGAACCGTGGGAAGCGAAGCGCAGGCAGTCGCGGCTCGCCTTGGCGATGTGGCGCGGTCTCAAGGAGGCCGGCATCACGATTGCCTTTCCACAACTCGACCTGCACCTCGACCGTGACGACGTGGAGCGCCTGGCCCGCTCGGAAGAGATTCGGGCTGGCGATTCGGGAGTCAGTGGATGATCAGGACAGTTCTGTTGGGTCCAGAAAGGGCGCCGAGTCCAGGTGGCGAAGAACAGATCGACCTGTGGCGATCGTCTGCAGACACGTTGCTTTGGGTCATCGTCGAAGACGAGCCCGAAGAGATCGAGCGCGAGCTGCTCGAGGAGCGCTTCGGCGTCGATCCGGTGGTGGTGGGGCAGGCGCAGCTACCCCGACATCCGCCCAAGATCGAGGCCATGGCGGGGCAGACCTTCGTTCTCCTGAAGGGGCTCGACGCCAGATCCGAGGATCTCGATTTCAAGACCATTCAGCTCGCGATGATGGTCGGCGATGACTTCCTGATCACTCGGAGCTCCGGTCCTTCTGTCAGCACCGAAAAGCTGCTGTCCGAGATCAAGACTGGAACCTCCGAGGCACCTTCGAGTGCCGGCGAGCTGGCCCTTCGTTTGGCGCACACGGTGGTCGGACGGTTCCTGCCGATCCTGCTGGCGGTCGAAGCTCGACTCGAGGAGATGGAGGACGAGATGCTGAGCTCGCCGAGTGATGATCTGCTCAACGAACTGCTTGCTCAGAAGACGGATCTACGGCAGATCCTCCGTGTGCTTCGATCTCACTCGCAGGCATTCGAGGAAACCGCTCGGGATCTTCCAAGGGAACTCGCGGATCAGGATCAGCTCTTTGCCCTGATTCGTGAGCAGATCGATCGTCACGTGAGTCTTGGCCGACTGTCGCTCGAGCTGACCGATGATCTCATCAATGGTTACATCTCGATCTCGGCCCATCGCCTGAATCAGATCATGATGACACTCACGATCGTGACGGTCGTCTTCGTCCCGATCACGTTCATGGCGGGCATCTATGGAATGAACTTCGAGTTCATCCCGGAGCTCGGCTTTCGCTACGGATACTTCGCCTTGCTCGGACTGATGGCGGCGGTCGTCATAGCGATTCTGCTCGTCTTCCGGGCGCGCGGGTGGCTGGGACGTCGGGCCTAGACGCTGCCGACGAGACCGGTCGATTAGACTGGCGGCATCCTCGGGTCAGACAGACGGTGGCGAGCTGCCATGGCGGCGGCCGCTGCGCATTGCGAAGATTGGTGATGTGATGACGGGAGCTCTGAAGTCCGGATGTCGCGTCCGAGCGCGAGCCCAGGTGCAGCGCCATGGGAAGACACGTGGGAAGACGGGTGAAGAGCCAAGGGCGAGGAGAAGGGAGTCAACATGCACGGAGATGTCGTGAGCAAGTCGAACCAGGACCCCGCGCCGGGGTGTCGATCACGCGAGTGGCTTGTCGTAGCTGCCCTCGCAGCTCTGATCGCTGCAGGGTGCGCCAGCGAGTCCGCGACTGACGCGGCGGGCGAAGGCGACTCAGGAGAGGCCGCCAGCGCGTCGCGTCCCGCCCCGAACCCAGAGCGCAACGCCTACTTCGGTGAGCTGCACGTCCACACCAAGTACTCCTTCGACGCGTACCTGTTTGGTGTCCGAGAGACACCCGACTCGGCGTACAGGTTTGCCAAGGGCGAGTCGATTCCCCACCCTTCGGGCTATGACATCTCGCTCGAGAGTGGTCCTCTGGACTTCCAGGCGGTTACCGACCATGCCTTCTATCTCGGAGTCATCGCGGCGACCGACGACCCTGACAGTTCGCTCTACGACGAGCCTCTGGCGGTCGAGCTGCGTGAGCTCGGAGTCAACGGTGGTTTCAGGCGAGCCATTCAGGCCATGGGAACGGGCGAGCTGAACGCGCTCAATGGCGACGAGGTCAATCGGTCGGCGTGGAGCAAGATCGTCGAGGCGGCCGAGACTCACAACGACCCTGGTCGTTTCACGACGTTCATCGGTTACGAGTACACGTCGTCGACCGACGAAAGTGGCAACCTCCACCGCAACGTGATCTTCAGCGGAAGTCAGGCTCCCGATCTCCCGTTCAGCCGCCTGGACAGCCGAGACCCCGAGGACCTGTGGAACTGGATGGACGACGTTCGCTCGCAGGGTATGGATGCGATCGCGATCCCTCACAACTCGAACGGCAGCAACGGATCCATGTTCCAGCTTTCGCGTTTCGACGGTTCTCCACTGGACGCGGAGTATGCCGAGAAACGCATGCGCAACGAGCCGATCATCGAGCTCAGCCAGATCAAGGGGACTTCGGAGGTGCATCCGTTGCTCTCTCCGAACGACGAGTGGGCCGACTTCGAGATCATGCCTTTTCGGGTGGCGACAGAGCTCTACAGCGAGCCCAAGGGGAGCTATGCCCGTGAGGCGCTCATGAACGGGCTCTCTCTCGAGGGAGAGCTGGGCTACAACCCCTTCCGCTTCGGCTTCGTCTCCGCGACGGACTCCCACAATGCGGGCGGTAACCCCGAGGAGGACGACTACGTCGGCAAGGTTGGTGCTTCTGACGGCACGGCGCAGCGGCGCGGATCGGTTCCGCTGGACGAGCCCGGAATCGACGGGTCGCCTTATGCGGCTAGCAAGTCGTTCCCGACCTTTGGAGCTTCCGGGCTTGCCGGAGTCTGGGCCGAAGAGAACACGCGAGAGTCGCTTTTTGCCGGAATGCGCCGCAAGGAGACCTTCGCGACCTCGGGCCCGCGCATGGTGGTGCGCTTCTTTGCAGGCTTCGACTACGCGGATGGTCTGG
>JANQPS010001269.1 GCA_028285365.1 Thermoanaerobaculia bacterium
TTCTGGGTCAGAAACGGAGACGGGCGCACCTCGTTGCAGATCGTCGAGTCCGCGCAGGTCGATTCGAACGACCCCAACCAGGCAGCCCTGGCAGCCGAGGCGACCCACTTCAATCCGGTCGACATCGTGTGCTCGATTCGGAGTCCCGACGGCCAGCCATATGACCTCAGCCGTTTTGTCGATCCCGCCACCTGCTTTCTCACGGAGAAGTCTTCGGCGGGACGGCGCTTGCGAGCCCTCGAGCATCCGGGGCTATGGAACGGGTCCATGGCGGACTGGATCACCATCTTCGTCGAAGTTCCCGGCGCGACCTTCAAGCCGGTCAAGACGGTCTGGGACCTTCTCCGCGACGAGCATCAAGGTCACTGACAGGACCAAAGCGATGAAACCGGGCGTGCGCGAGCGACCGTAACGTTGGGCAATGACCGCGCTCGCAAGACGCGCCCAGTCAGCTGCAAGCCAAGCCCCATCCAAGCGTCGAGGCCTCAAGTGCGTCGACGCTCACAACGAGATCTCGAACGGTGAAAGACTCGGTCTCGAGTCCGCTCAGAGAGTTCGAATCTCGACGCCGATGCACATCGCCATCGGAACGATACGAGGACTGTCTCCATGTCCACTGCCATGACGACCGAGGTCACCTCGATGACCGAACAGAACCCCGAAACGAACACCCCAGCTGAAGAGAACCAAGCTGCCGCGCCGTCCAGATCCTGGATCAAGATCGCAGTCGGCGTCGTAGTCCTCGTTGGCCTTTTCTTCCTCGCGCGAGAAGCCGGAGGGCTGATCCCCGAGTTCGCAGCCTGGGTCGACGGCCTCGGCCTCTGGGGTCCGATCGTCTTCGTCCTCGGCTACGCGGTCGCTGCCGTCGCATTTGTTCCTGGATCGCTCCTCACCCTCGCTGCAGGAGCGGTTTTTGGCATCGGGCCCGGCACTGCCTACGTCTTCGTAGGTGCAACGCTCGGAGCCACTGCTGCCTTCCTGGTGGCTCGCTACATCGCGCGAGGCGCCATTGAGCGTCGGATCAGCCACTACCCGAGATTCGCCGCAGTCGACGAAGCCGTGGCCAAAGAAGGCGGAAAGATCGTCTTCTTGCTCAGGCTGTCGCCGGTCTTCCCGTTTGTTCTGCTCAACTACGCACTTGGCCTGACCAGGGTGAAGCTGCGCGACTACGTCGTCGCATCGCTGGGCATGCTTCCAGGATCGCTCCTCTACGTGTACTACGGCAAGGTGGCGGGTGACGTCGCGGCGCTCGCGGGCGGCGGTCAGTCGGCGGAGCGCGGCTGGGAGCACTACCTCGTCCTCGGCATCGGGCTGGTCGCCACGCTCGCGGTCACCACTGTCGTCACCCGCATGGCGGGCCGGGCGCTCAAGAGCGTAGAGACAAAATCCGAGCCACAGAGCGTCGGCACCTGACCCCACCGCCATCGTAGCCACGTCGCGGCCTGCCGCGACCACGTCTGCTCTTCTCGACGGCGCGGCCGCCCGAACAGCCGAACTGCGTTTCCCACGTTCTCGTAGAGCGGCCAGCCGTCTGTGACAATCTCGCAACACACATCCAGGAGTCGGAAATGTCTGCCTTAGTCCAACCCAACTCGGATCCATCTGACTACGACGGCGCGCCCGTCCGCATGGAGCCCTTCGACGAGCACAATCAACGGCTCATCGGCCACGTTCATCCTCCGGACTGGAAGAACCCGGAGCCGGCCGACCGCTACCACCTCGTCGTCATCGGTGCCGGTACGGCCGGTCTGGTCACTGCGATCGTCGCCGCCGGCTTGGGTGCCAAGGTGGCCATGATCGAGCGCCATTTGATGGGTGGCGACTGCCTCAACGTCGGCTGTGTTCCGTCCAAAGGCGTGATCAGTGCCGCAAGGGCCTGGAGCTCGCGACGACGCGAAGAGCTGGGTGCTCCACCCAGCCAGGGAGAGGGCGACTTCGCCAAGGCCATGGAGCGCATGAGAAAGCTGCGCGCCGACATCAGCCACATCGACGGAGCTCAACGCTTCACCGATGCCGGAGTCGACGTATTCATCGGGTCGGGACGGTTCATCGACTCCGAAACGGTCGCGGTCGGAGACACCCGCCTACGCTTCAAGAAGGCCGTCATCGCCACCGGAGCACGGGCTGCCGCGCCCCCGATCCCGGGCCTCGAAGACGTGGAGTACCTGACCAACGAAACGATCTTCTCGTTGACGAAGCGCCCCCAAAGCATGGTCGTCATCGGCGCGGGCCCCATTGGCTGTGAGATGGCCCAGGCCTTCGCGCGCTTCGGAACGAAGGTCACGCTGATCGACATGGCCGACCACGTGCTCGCGCGCGAAGATCCCGAAGCGGCGGAGATCGTTCAGCGCGAGATGCTGCTGGACGGCGTTCAGCTGGAGCTGGGCGCATCGATCGAGCGCATCGAGCAACGCGGAGACACCAAGGTCGTGATCTTCGAGCGAGGTGGACAACGTCTCGAGGCGTCCGGCGACGAGCTGCTGGTGGCTGTGGGGCGTAAGCCCAACGTCGAAGGTATGGGCCTCGAAGAGGTCGGCGTCGAGTTCGATCGGGCGGGAGTCAAGGTCGACGAGCGGCTGCGCACGACCAACAAGCGCATCTTCGCCGCTGGCGACGTGACGCCTCATCTCAAGTTCACCCATCTAGCAGATGCCCACGCAGCGACCGTCATCCAAAACGCCTTGTTCTTCGGGCGTGCCAAGACCGCCAAGCTCGTGGTGCCCTGGTCGACCTACACGACTCCCGAGATCGCCCACGTCGGGCTCTACGAGCACGAAGCCAAGCGCCAGGGCATCGACGTCGACATCATCAAGGTCGAGCTCGCGGACGTCGATCGAGCCATTCTCGACGGCGAAGACGATGGCTTCCTCAAGCTCGTTCTTGCCAAAGGCACCGACAAGATCCTCGGGGGAACGCTCGTCGCCGAGCACGCCGGCGACATGATCGGCATGTTGTCCCTGGCCATTACCAACAAGATCGGGCTCGGCAAATTCGCCGGCACGATCTTCCCCTACCCGACCCAGGGGGAAGTCTTCAAGAAGGCCGCTGGCGTCTGGCGCAAGGGCAAGCTCAGCCCCACCGTGCAGAAGATCTTCGATCTGTGGTTCAACATCTTCTAGACGAGGGAGATCAGACCGGACCGTAGTAGCGGCGCAGCCAATCGCACAGTCCCGGCAGACCGGGGAAGAGCATCCGCTCCGTGATGTTGTTCTGGTCGAGCATGTCTCGAATCTCCGGCTTGGCCCGGCGATGGATGACGACCTTGCGGACGAGATCCGGTAGCGCTTCGGACTGGTTGCGCAGGTAGTCGTCGTGACTCTTTGCAGGACCATTCATGACCGAAAGCACACCAAACTGATTCTGGATGCGGGCGTCGAGCGACGGCGGCTCGAAGAAGATCATCACGTCACCGTAGCGTTCTGAAGTCTCGTCGAACTCCCTGAGGCTCGGATGAGATCGATCGAGAATCGGAACGTTGTAGATGAACGCCTGAGCTGCGTGCAGCTCCCCGCTCATCTCCTCCGGGAGGACCGCATCGCGTACACGATCGGCATTGACGCACCAGATGACGCCATCGAGCTCCGAGTGTTCTCTCTCCGCGGTGGCGAAGTGCGCGGCCACGAGAGGCGACACCGTCCAGTCGAGTACCCGTGTC
>JANQPS010001270.1 GCA_028285365.1 Thermoanaerobaculia bacterium
CAACAACAACTGCTCGTCGGGCTCGTCAGCCATTTACCTGGCACGCCAGGCGGTCGAGTCCGGTCTGGCCGACTGCGCTCTGGCCTTTGGCTTCGAGCAAATGCGACCTGGAGCTCTGGGAAGTCACTGGGACGATCGCACGAGCCCGGCCAAAGAGACGTTCGAAGCGTTGATGCAGGTGCGGCCTACCCAGGAGGTCAATGCACCACCCGCGGCGATCATGTTTGGTCTGGCCGGTGCCGAGTACATGGAGACCTACGGTGCCACTCCTGATCTTTTTGCCAAGGTCGCGGTCAAGAGTCGCACCCATGCGGGGCGCAATCCGCACGCGGTCTTCACGGGCCCCATCACCCAGGCAGACGTAGAACAGTCGCCAGTGGTCTTCGGGGGCTACCTCACACGTCTGATGTGCTGCCCGCCAACCTGCGGCGCTGCCGCCGCCGTGCTGGTCAGCGAGGAGTTTGCTCGCAAGAAAGGCTGCAGAGCTGACGTCATGATCGCCGCGCAGGGGATGGCAACCGACACCAAGACCATCTACGAACGCACCGCCAATGCTGTCGGCAGGGACAGTACCGTGCGCGCCGCGGCCGATGCGTACGAGCACGCAGGCCTCGGTCCTGACGATGTCGACGTGGTCGAGCTCCACGACTGCTTCACGCCCAACGAGGTTTTGACCTGCGAAGGCCTCGGCTTGTGTGACGAAGGTGAAGCGACTCGATTCGTCGAAGACGGCGACAACACGTACGGTGGTCGGCTGGTGGTGAATCCGTCCGGGGGCCTCATGTCCAAGGGCCATCCGATCGGGGCCACGGGTCTGGCTCAGTGTTTCGAGCTCACGACCCAGCTCAGGGGAAAGGCCGGCCGCCGACAGGTCGAAGGTGCTCGTGTCGCGCTACAGCACAACATTGGAGTTCCCGGTGCGGCCGTGGTCACGGTCTACCGAAGCACCTAGCAGCACAAGAACAAAGATCGCGGACACCTCCCGAAGCGCCCCGCGGACCTGCACTCACACCGGAGACTCCATGAGTACCGAGACCAGACTCCCTCAGTCCATGCAGCGGCTGACCCACCAGGTCATCAAGGCCCAGAGCAACGGCGTCGACTACGACGTCTGGACCTGGACACCACCCATCTATGACGACAGCAGTGACTCGTTCCCTCTGGTCATCCTCCTGGATGGCGAGATGTTCATGGGTGGCGCCATCGATACGGTCGCTCTGATGTCTACGATCGGCGAGGCCCGACCCGCGATCGTCACTGGCGTATCGACCGCGCCGCCTGGCAATCATGGGATCCAGCGGACGATCGACTACTCCGCAGAAGCGCCCACCGATGAGATGTTGAAGCCACCACCCGGTGCGGACTTCTCTTTCTGGGCGCTCTACGAGCAGACCTTCGAAGCCGCCGGCATCCCGTTCGCGGACGGTTTCGGCGGCACGGACGCCTTCTTGAGCTTCCTCACCGAAGAGCTGCTCGCGCAACTGAATGAGAGCTATCGGATCGACGCTGATGAGATCGGCGTAGCTGGCCATTCCTCGGGCGGTGACTTTGCAGTCGACACCCTGCTACGCAAGCAGACGCCATTCAGCAAGTTCATCGTCGGCTCTTACGGAACGGACGTCCTCGAGCGCACTCTGCCAGCTCGCGAACGCGCCTTCGCCGAGATCGTCGCGCCGAGACACTTGAGCGTCTTCGCTGGATATGGCGGTGCCGAGCAGACGGACCCCTACCTCGCACAGTACATAGACCGCGGAGTCGCTTTGCTCGAGCGCCTGCGAGAGTGCGACACTGAGAACCTCTCCGTCACGATCAGGAGCTTCGAGCGGGAAACTCACGGCTCGGTGTTCCCCCACATCTTCTCCACCGGGTTCAGAGAGCTCTGGGGAACGGGCGTGAGTTTCGTCGACGCCATCGCCAGCGCAACCCAAAGTCTGACGACCTGAGAATCCGAGAACCACTATGAAAAACGCTCTTCTCTATACAGCTAATCTGGCAAAAGGCACTCTGACTCAGGCCTTTCTGGTAATGGTCCTGCCTCTGCTCGGGGCGGACTTGGCAATAGCCCAGGACCAGAAAACACGGTGTCAGAACCTCTACCTTCTGTCCGACATGGATCGCGCGGTCGAACCCGGCGTCATCGTCCCCGCTTCAGGCGACACTCCGGATCACTGTCAGGTGCGCGGGGTGATCGACGGAACGATTCGTTTCGAAGTCTCCATGCCGCTCGAAGGCTGGAGAGGCCGGATGATGTTCCTCGCCCACGGTGGGAACTCCGGCAGGCTGGGCGACACCAAGGCGCTGATGAGAGACGGCTTCGCTGGAGCAACTACGAACTCCGGGCATGACTACGGTCCCACGTCTTCTGAGTTCGTGAGAGACCACAACTCGCTCATCAACTTTGGTTTCCGGGCGGTCCACCTTTCGACCGTCATGGCAAAAGAGGTCATCGCCGAGTTCTACGGCAAAGACGTGGGCTACGCGTATCTTCAGGGATGCTCGGGCGGTGGACGCAGTGCCCTGGTAGAAGCCTTGCGATTCCCAGACGACTATGACGGGATCATCGCCGGTGCGCCGGCCTTTGGGTGGGTCCAGTCGATCTTGCCGTGGGGAATTGCCGTGTCGCGGATGCAGAAGGAGAACCCGTTGACGCCTGAGTCGCTCTCTTTGTTGGCACAGAACTCCAGAGAGAGATGTGACTCGCTCGATGGCCTCGAAGACGGGCTGATCAGCTTTCCTCAGGCTTGCTCGCTAGAAGCGCTCGAGCTGGAAGAGCTGGAGTGCAGCCCAGGCCAAGAGCGTGACTGTTTGTCCAGTGGTCAGGTCGAAACGGCAAGCTTCATCTACGAAGGTCTGAAGAACGACGCCGGCGAGGTCGTGTACAACGGTATCTACCCAGGCGATGAAGACCAGGGCGACTGGATGATGTGGGTGACGGGTGTCCCCGGCATGCAGGCGGACGTCCCGGGTGGAGCGACCTCTGCCTATGAAAGCCTCGGGACGATGGCGAGCGATCTCTACCACGAGGATCCGACCTTCGAGCTCGAGAACTTCGATCCCATCAGGGACCAGGCGGAGCTGGCCCGAGTCGCGGCTGCGGTAGAACTGCCGCCAGCGGATTTCTCACGGTTTCACCGGAGCAACGGAAAGCTGATCATCTATCACGGCTTTCAAGATGTGCCGCTGCGCTCGAAGGACACAATCGACTTCGTTGCCGAGGCCGCTGAGTTGAGCGGCGGGCAGAAGGTCATGAATGAGTTCAGCAGAACCTACCTGGTGCCCAACATGCTGCACTGCGCAGGTGGTACCGGCGGCTGGGCTGCTGACTACGTCACCCCCATGGTCGACTGGGTCGAAAACGACCAGGCTCCAGAAGCCATTGTCGGCACAAACCCCGGAATCTCGAACTGGTTCGAAGCCCTGGCGATCATGCAGGGAGATGAGAGCGTCGACTGGTATAGGACGGTCATGAAGGCAGCCGAATCGAGAGACCCTTCGACAAAGTCGACTCGTCTACTGTGTCCCTATCCGCAGGTCGCCAGGTACAAGGGATCCGGCAACCTCCGCGAGGCAGCCAGCTACGCCTGCGGTCAGGGGTGGTAGGACCGAGCGATCGGTCTCATTCGCGATCGCCGACTCTCAGTGGAGGCTTGATCCACTCGCCTCTTCGTTGCTTATGAGCGCCAGGGGCGCCAAATCGACCCTGGTGCCATACGGTGCCCCCGCCGCCGCGCGCGTCAGTCCTTGGGCTGCAAGCCGTAAAGGATCACGTCGAAGAAGTCCTCTGAAGCGGCTCTTACCCCGCCCAACGACTTCTGGACCTCCGGATCTTTGCTGTACTCCGAGACGGCATCCATCACGACGGCAACAACCGACGTGTTGATCGATCGGAACTGCCCGGACTCGATGCCCTGCCTGATGAACTCCTCGATCTGCTTCTTCCATCCCCGGTCGACCTCATCGACGTAGCTGGCGACACTTTTCAGAGCACGGGCGTCGTCCCAGAACTCCGGACAGGGGGTCGCCGCGATGTCGATTCCTGCATCGATCCAGATCCGTAGACGGCGCAGGGGGTCACGATCCTCAGCCAGGCGCACGAGCGTCTCGTCCAAGACCCTCTCATACCAGCGCTGGGTGATGAGGAGGAGGAGCTCCTCTTTCGAGGGCGCAATCTTGTACAGCGTCGCGTACGAAACCGAGAGGCGTCGCGCGATGTCGTTCAGCGTGAGCTTGCGGAAACCCTCCGCCAGAACCAAGGCTTCGAGCCCGTCGAGAATCTCGGTGACACGCTCACTGTAGCGAGTCGGTTCTGCTGATGCCTGCGACATTCTCGTTGGGTACCCCACTCTGTTGCGACGACCGGTCTTATCAGAATCCATCCTTGCGAGCACCTGGCGCCCAAGGAATACGCCTTCGAACTGGAAACGCGACTGGACACGAGTCAGCGACGCCGACAAAGGCCGACCGCTTCTCCGAGTTGGTCACGAATGTACTGAACCCCCCTTCACCGCGAGACGGGCAGAGGCGCTCCTGCAAGATGTGTAATAATGCCCATGAAATATTACACGATGGATCATCTCTGCTGAGAGCCGCCGTGAGCGGCGCGTGGCGAATTGCCGCCACGGCACAACGGCGGCGAAGGAGAAAAGCATGCGGCATACCGACGTCGAGGTTCCTGAGCAGCAACAGATGGAAGTGGTGACGAACTCGCCTGATGCCACGAGACGGAATGGCTTGAAGACCCGCACCGGGCTGCATGCCATCCTGGTGCTGGCCCTGGCTCTGTCCACGACCACTCTTCCGGTCGTTGCTCAGGAAGCCGATGAGAGCGAGGACGCTCAAGAAGAAGGGCGGGACATCTTCGACGACGAAATCGTCGTCACCGCGGAAAAGCGCGAGCAAGTCGTCACCGAAGTGCCGATCACCATTCAGGTCGCCGACGGCGACTACCTGGACACCAACAGTGTCAAGAACCTCCGCGATCTCGTCGACTTCATTCCGGGAGCGACACAGGGTGGCGCATTCTCTTCGGCTCAGGCGCGGTACCAGATCCGCGGCATTCCCCAGGAGGTGGGCGACCCCACCGTGGGTTACTACATCGGTGAAGCCGCCTTCTACTACCCAGGCATGATCTTCGCCCCGATCATCCGAACGGTCGGACTGGAGCGGGTCGAAGTCCTCAAGGGTCCACAAAGCACGCTCTACGGCAACGGCGCCATGGGCGGGGTCATTCGAGTGATCCCCAAAGAGCCTAACTTCAACCGCTTCGACGGCAGCGTCAGGGCGGGCTACGACACGATCGAAGACGGCGGCGACGGTCACTCGATCGACGCCACGATCAGCTTTCCTTTCGGCACCGACAAGGTTGGCGCTCGCCTATCGGTAGGCGACGACGAAGTTGGCGGCTGGGTCGACCTCCAGCCCTTCGGAATCAACTTCGCGACCTTTGGCTTCGAGCCTTCCGGGCCACCGATCGAAGACGCTGGCGGCCAGGAGACCTCGGACCTCCAGCTCCATCTCACCGCTCAGCCCAGCGATCGGCTGTCGCTCAAACTCATGGGTATCGCCAACGAGTCTCAGATCACACCGACCGGATTCCTTCTGCTGGAACCCGAAGATCCACCCACGTCGACGGACGCAGACCCTGCCCTGTCGTACAACGACACCGAGTACAACCTCTACTCCGGATCCGTCAGCTACGAACTGAGCGGCGCTACTCTGACCTCGTCGTTTACGAAGATCGACTTCGAAGACGACTGGACGAGTTCTTTCATCCTGACCTTTGGTCTACCCACCATCGTCCTCCAGGAAGTGGACGCGTTCAGCAACGAAACGCGCCTCGTCTCCAACAGCGGCGGGCGACTCCAATGGCTAGCAGGGCTCTTCTATGTCGACTCCGATCAGGTGGCACCGGTGGTCATTCCCGAGTTTCCGCTTCTCGGAGTTCCAAGAGTCGAGTCGGTGGCGGACATCCAGTCCGAGCAGATCTCCGTCTTCGGCGAGATGTCGTACGAGCTGATCGAAGGCAAGCTGACCGGCCTCGTCGGCCTCCGCTACTTCCAGGACGATCGAATCTTCTCTGAGACCTCGAACATCTTCCCGATCCCGATTCCAACGATCGAGCGTGAGTTCGACAGCGTCAATCCCCGCTTCAACCTCTCGTACACACCAAAAGAGAACTCTCTGTTCTTCTTCAACGCAGCGAAAGGGTTCCGCTCGGGCGCCGCCAATACGCTGTCGGTCTGCCTCAGCATCCCGCCCGACAACCCTCTGGCCGCCACGTGCCCGGAGACCATCGACTCCGACGAGCTGTGGAGCTACGAGGTCGGCAGCAAGCAGGTGATGGCGAGCGGCCAGGTGGTCCTCGACACGAGCCTCTACTTCCAGGATTGGCAGGACCTGCAGGGCGCCGTCAGGGCCGGAACGGTCACGGCATCGTTCCCGCTCGGAGATGCGGACGGGTTTGGAGTCGACTTCGGCCTCAGCTTGACTCCGTCGTCACTGCCAGGGTTCCGCACCCAGATCAGCGCCAACTGGAACAACATGGAGTTCAGCTCGCTCGATCCTAGTGTCCGGGCGGGCTTCGCGGGTTTCGTCAACGTCGGCGACGAGCTTCCCACCGTGGCACCTTTCTCGTCGAACGTCTCCTTTCAGTACTTCCGCGAGCTGTCGTCGAGCGTCTACGGCGACCTGGCTCTCACGTGGAACCACGTGGACGAGCACATCTCGGCGCCAGGCTCTTTCATCGGCGCGGAAGAAAGGGACTACGTGAACTTCCGAGCGGGCGTCTGGATCAACGATCGCTTCGGCATCCATCTCGTCGGTAGCAACCTCACCGACGAAGGAGCAGTGATCTGGGGCCAGGCTGGACCGCTCTATGCTGCCGACACACGCATCATCGAGACTCCTCGCAGCTACGGCATCGAGCTCTCGCTCGACTTCTAGACGGATCGTCTCGGTTTTCCGAGCGACAGCCGAGAACGAAGTCTGCCGTCCGGAGCGGATCGGACGACCATGCGCAATCGCCACATCGATGATCTCGACGACGCCGAGCTGACCATGCTCGTGGGCCAGGACCTGCCGGCGGTCCTGGCCCATCGCGTCGATCGACATCCCGACAAGACGTTCCTCGTCTGGGAGCCGTTCGAGGGTGATCCCGGGACGTGGAGCTACGGAGAGCTCCACGCGGTCGTCGAGCGCCTCGCAGGAGGCCTGTATGCCCGCGGCGTACGCCTTGGCGACAAGGTCCTGCTCCACATGGACAACCGGCCAGAGTTTCTCTTCACCTGGTTCGCCTGCGCCCGTCTGGGTGCGGTCGTGGTGTCGACGAACACCAAGTCGGTGGCGCGAGACATGGAGTACTACGCCGAGAAGGCCGGATTCACCTGTGCTCTGACCGAGCCCAAGTTCGTCGACATGATCGCTGCGTCAGCACAGGGCCTCGAATTCATCGCCGTCACTCCGGACAATGCCGACGGCACCGCTGACAGACCTACGTCTGAAGGAACGGTTCCGTTCGCGAGCCTTCTCGAAGAGCCTGGGGAGGCACCCGAGCGCACCAACGATCCGAGAGTCGACCTCGGCATCCAGTTCACCTCGGGAACGACTTCGCGTCCCAAGGCTGTCTTGTGGACCCATGCCAATGCCGTCTGGGCAGCCCGGCAGAACGTCGCCAACTTCAGACTCGAGCAAGACGACGTAGGGCTCGTGTTCCTACCCATGTTCCACACCAACGCGCAGAGCTATTCGATGCTCTCGACCCTCTACGTCGGTGCCACGCTGGTCATGCAGCCACGTTTCTCGTCGAGCCGCTTCTGGGACGTGTCCATGCGCAACGCCTGCACGTGGAGCTCGGTCATTCCGTTTGCCCTCAAGGCCATCATGGGTCAGCCGGTCCCACAGCATCGCTATCGATTCTGGGTCTTCGGCGTCGAGCTCCAGCTCCTCATCGACACGTTCGGCGTTCCCGGCTACGGCCTCTGGGGCATGACGGAAACCGTGACTCAAGGGACGATGGGGGATCGGGCCGTTCCGGGTCCGGACCTGAATGTCGGCCGCGCCAATCCTGCCTTCGACCTCAAGGTCGTGCGGGACGACGGCACCCGTACAGATCCGGGAGAGACCGGGCATCTCTACATCCGAGGTATTCGCGGTGTCCAGCTGTTCAAGGAGTACTTCGGCGACCCGGAGGTCACCGCCAGTTGCTTCGACGAAGACGGCTGGTTCGATACCGGCGACCTAGTCGCCGTCGATGCCGCGGGTTACTTCTACTTCAAAGACCGCGACAAGGACATGCTGAAGGTGGGCGCAGAAAACGTCGCGGCGTCAGAAGTCGAGACTGTCATCACCGCGACCGGACTCGTCGCCGAGTGCGCCGTCGTCGGTCAGAAGCACTACATGCTCGACGAGGTTCCTGTCGCCTTCGTCATTCCCACCGAGCCCGAGACTCCCGACATCGAAGACAAGATCATCGCCGCGTGCCGAGAGAACCTGCCCGACTTCAAGGTCGTCAGGGCGGTCCACGTGGTCGACGAACTACCCCGCTCGACTCTCGAGAAGATCGCCAAGGCAGAGCTCAGAGCTCGGCTCCCTGAGATCGCTGAGTAGCCAACCAGACAACCGGACCAAAGAAGGAGTCGCGGCAATGATCAGCCACGTCTACATCAACCCGCAGACCCAAGCCGTCATCGACCAGCTCGCCAGCCGAAATCTCGACGACGTATCCGCCTACGACATCGACACGATTCGAGAGTCGGCGTCCCAGCTCTTCACCCAGCTAGGGCCACCTCCGCGGCCCATGCACTCCGAGGAGTACATCCAGGTGCCGGGACCCGCCGGCGACATCAACTGCCTCGTCTTCACGCCGTTTGATCCCGGCGAAGAGACCCTCCCCGTCCTCCTCTATTTCATCGGTGGCACATTCTCACATCAGTCCGCAAAAGAGCTGGGTGGTGCCCCCTCGGTGCTCGCTGCGGAGTCCAACTGCATCATCGTCATCCCCGAGCACCGAATCCCGCCGGAGAATCTGTTCCCGGCTGGCTTCGATGACTGCTTTGCGGTCTACAAGTGGCTGCTTGAGAACGCCGGCGAGATCTCCGGCGACGTCGATCGCATTGCGGTCGGCGGCGGGAGCTCAGCCGGCACGCACGCCGCGGCGATCTGTCTCGACGCCAAGGAAGAAGGCGTGCGTCAGCCGATTCTGCAGTGGCTCGACGTTCCATTCCTGGACCAGATCGGCGAGTTTCCGTCCGTCCACGAGAACAGCTACCTGGTCGACCGGGCGGCGCTCAGGTTTGGAGCGGGTATCCACTTCGGCCACGACAACTGGCGGGAGTGGGGACTGCGTGCCTCGCCGCTACGCGCACCCGACGTGAGCGGACTCGCACCGGCCTACATCACCACCGCCGAGCTCGATCCCCTACGCGACGAGGGCAAGGCTTACGCGGTGCGACTTCGCAAAGCGGGCGTGCCCTGCACGCACATCTGCTACGAAGGACAGATCCACGGCTTCAGCGGAATGGGTGGCGTCATCGACGAGGGGCTGATGTTCCTCTACCAGTCAGCCGGCGTCCTGCGTTATGCCTTCGACCGCGCCGCGGCCGGCGCCTGAGCCGTCCTCGTGAGGACGCTCTAGTTCTCGGAGTCGTCAGCGGACTTGGTCGGCGGCAACTCCGCATAGGCCCGAGCGAGCGCAGGGTCACCTACTGCGGTGCCACGCAATGGATCCCACAGCTTCCGGTGCACGGT
>JANQPS010001004.1 GCA_028285365.1 Thermoanaerobaculia bacterium
GGGAAGGACCCCGACCCGTTGAGTTCGAGATCGAGAGCGTGACCGTCGTCGCGGAGAAGCTGCTGCCAGCCTTTGCCCCGTCCGGCTTGTGACAGTCCGCGATCGCAGCCGAGTCGTGCGACCTGAGTCCGACGAAGGGGCGCGGTGACGACGACGGCACAGTGGTGGCAGTCCGACAAACCTCGGTCGAGGTACTTCCTCCATGCCGGGCGAACAGTGCGTCGCCAGCGAAGATCCTGGGCCGGCACTTCGACAGCATGACACTCAGGGAGTGGGTGGCCGTTCCGTACCGATCTGAAGTCACGAGGCTACTTGGCTCGACTTCCGGCCCGGTCGCCAAAATCGCCCTTCGTCCCTCAACCGTGGCCCCATGAGACTTGCCGGACGACCAAGCAACGCGGTGCCTTGCCACATTAGGGAGTCTGAAAGGCGACGGATGCTCGGCTCGTGTCCCACCAGAGAACGAGGCTACAGCCGTTCTCGGAGCAGTCGCTGAAGAGAATCGTGAACTGTTCGATGGACTCGTCCGTTCGCGTCACCGTCATGGTCGCGCGCACGACGTCTTTCTCATCGGTGTAGCCGTACGCTCCCCAGAGATTGTCTGAGTCGTTGCGGTCGAACTGCTGCTGGGCACCCCACTCCGAGAGGATCAGAGTCCACTGCTCCGGACTGTTGAGCTCCACGAACAGGCTGTACTCGCCGGGCGGGACCACCTCTTCCCCGAACTGGAGGTCCACCTCCGTCATCAAGCGTGTGCTCTGGTTCGCTCCAACCCGCCAGACCGGAGCACCGGCGCTGACTTTCTTGCCGTAGGTGTCACCCTCGCCGAAGATCCCCTGGCGGCCCCTGAGGATCGGGCGCCCGTAGTCGACCTCGATCCAACCGGACCCGACCTCGACCGCCGCCTGCCCTCGAGGACTCTTGGGTCGGTTCTGTGCCCCGAGAGGCAGTGCAAGCACCATCGTTAGAGTGAGCAACCAGCAGAAGCGCATCAGTCGTCTCCGAGACGTCATCAGAAGACACGATCCGAAACCCACGATCAGAGCACGTAGGCAGCAACACGCACCGGCCGCGAACCATTCTGGCGCCGCCAGTACGGCGCGCAGACTACTACGAATCCTCAGTTGCCCACGCTAGCCAGCGTCGCTGCCGAGACCGTTGGCAGGCTCCAGGAAAGCCCTCATGTCGGACCACAACGGCGCCACGATCTCGAATGAGTCACGAGTTACCGGGTGCTCTAACTCGAGACGATGCGCATGAAGGGCCTGACGCGCAAATCCCAGCAGCGCCTTGTCCTCACTCGTCAGCTGACCTGCCAAGCTTCGAAGAAAAACTTCATCACCACCGAGGTAGAGCTTGTCGCCGAGTATTGGACAGTCGATCGACGCGAGATGGGCCCGGATCTGATGCGCTCGACCCGTCTTGGGCCACACCTCGACCAGAGCGCCGCGCTCGTCGAACATCTCCAATACCTCCAACGTCTCGTAGTCGGTCAGCGCGTCGCGTCCATCAACTCGCACCGCCTGCCTGAGCTCCACAGTCGAGCTCGGATCCGCACCCAACGGCGCGTCGATCGATCCCTTCCGCGGAGTCGGCACTCCGCGAGTCAGAGCCAGGTAGGTCTTGTTGACTCGTCGAGTCTCGAACTGATCGCCGACGAAAGCTCGAGCCTCGCGATCTCGAGCGAACAACACGACCCCGGAGGTCTCTCGATCAAGACGATGGCACGGCGACGGCGGCGCTCCCCGATCGCCGTTGCGAGCGTGGCGACGATGAACGCGCTCCAGAAGCGACCGCCGTCGATGACGCCGCGTGGGATAGAGGCTCACACCCGGAGGCTTGGACACCGCCAGAATACGCTCGTCGTCCCAGACCACACGGATCTCGCTCGAGAGTTCCTCGTCGGCGCTCCCCTCCGTCACGGCCATCATGTCCGTATCTGGCGACTCACCGGCTTCCCGAGCCTCCGACTGCTCGACGTGTGCAGCATCGAGAGACACGACGACTTCCTGGCCGCGCCGCAGCCGCAAGGCAGGTCGGGTCCGCTGAACGGCAATACCGGTAGCGTCTTTGTGGATCTCGACCGAGATGCGACCTTCGCTCACCAGGTCTCGGATACGCGAGCGTGAGCGCCACCTGAGCCGCGCCGCAACAAACCGGTCGAGCCGCATCCCCTCATCGGGCTCACCGACCTCGAAGCGTCTGACGTCGACGTCCAGACTCAGGTCACGCTGGAAGCGCTTCTCCTTGCGCAGGGGCGGAGCACGGCGTCCACGACCCGAATTCGTCACAGACTAGTCTCGATGAACGGGCGTCTCGAAGCGCACGCCCGAACATCTTCGAGCCAGCGCACGCGTCGGCTGCCCGATCGAATCGCCGACACTCAGTCGGCAGGTTGCCTTTCCGGGTCCTTGATCGTGAGGACCGGACACGAAGCCTGCGCGACGACGCGCTCACAAACCGAACCGAGGAGGAAGCGCGACATTCCGGTCCGACCGTGGCCACCCACGATCACGAGACCCACGTCTCCTTGCTCGATCCGTTCGAGAATGGTGTGCGCCACCGGACCGTTGGCGACTCGAGTCTTGATCGCCGAGCGATCCATGTGCATGCTCTCAGCCAGCTCGTCGAGCTTCTGCGCGGCCTTGGCCTCCAGCTCTTCAGGGAGGGCTTCCGGGATTTCGGGGAGAGCCTCGGCCACCAGCGGCCCGTAGCTGACCTCGATGACGTGCATCAGCTCGAGCGTCGAATTGGTCATCTTCGCAACCGCAGCCGCGAAGTGGGCCACCTGAGACGTGACTTCGGAGAAGTCGACGGGCACGAGGATGTGGCGGCCGGCCGTCTCTTGCGGGTCGTTCCGGAGAGTGAGAATCGGACGATTGGAGTAGCGAACCACTTCCTCGGCCACGCTCCCAAGGACCAGCCTCCGGATTCCCCTCCGCCCGTGAGTCGCCATGACGATCAAGTCGACGTCGTGCTCGTCGCAATAGCGAAGAATTGCGGGCGCTGCCGCAACGTCTCGTTCCTGCGCGCGACGAACCTCGACGCCACGTCCACGCTTCGCGTGGACGAGGTGATCGAGCAGCTCTCCCGTCTCAGAGTGAAGTGCGTCCAGGAGTTGGCTGTGCCCCTCCCCTTCAGACTCGGAGTCGGTGCCGGCTCCGTGGAGCACGTCCACGTGCAGGATGTGGAGCACCGCCCCGAAGTTCTGTGCCAGCTTGAGAGCGTACGGCAGAGCTGCTCGAGACGTCTCCGAGTGATCTGTTGGAAACAGGATGGAACCGAAGGAATGGGATCGCCGAGTGCTCATGAGCTTCGCCACGACGGGAGACGTCGCAGCGCCTCCTCTTGTCGAGTTCACGCTGGTCCCGCAGCCTCTCAGGAAGTCGAAGTCCTGAGGCAACGGTCGTTGACATGCCTTACCGAGGCCCACTCTATCTTGCGGAGTTCCTCTGAGGCGTGCTTGACCTTCGCGCTCGCATCAGTTCCCGGACGCGATGCGCGAGAGGCTGGCCGATCTCGGTCTTTTCCATGAAGTCCGAGGCGCCGGCGTTGAGTGCGTTCACCGCTGTGCGAACGTCACCCTGATGGGTCAAGACCAGGACGGGAAGCTCCTGGCCGAACGCGGCCTTCGCCTTGTCGAGCAGCTCGAGCCCACTCATGCGCGGCAGGTTGATCTCGGTGACGAGGGCCGCAAGGTCGACCCCGCGACACTTCTCCAACATGTCTTCCGCAGTCTCGAACGCCAGAGTGTCGGCCTCCAACTCGGAGAACAAGAACTCGCACGACTTTCGAATGTGCGCGTCGGGGTCGACGATCGCTATCACTGGTCTCTCCTCCGCGGCTACCTCCGCGTCGCTAGTACGGCGGTCCCTCACGCATTGGACTGTAGTGAGAGCCAGATTGACCAGGCATCCGGACTTCTACTTAGCGTCGGAGTCAACGTGCGACTTCGGCCTACGAACTGAGCCGCCAGATGCTCATGAAGGGTAGCTTCTCGTCACCGCCCCAGGATGACCGCCGAGCGTACGAGGTCGGCCAGTGACGAGGCCTGCATCTTCTCCATCACCTGGGCACGATGGATCTCCACCGTCCTCTGTGAGATTCCCAGCCGGTTGGCGACGACCTTGTTGGCCAAACCCGTGACCACAAGATCCATGACCTCGATCTCGCGCGGCGTCAGCTCATCGAAGCAGGCTTCGACCTGCTCGTGGCTCTGTCGCTCGGCGGCGCGCTCGTCAGCGGTCTCCAGGGCACGATGGATTCTGTCAAGCATCTCCTGGTGAGAGAAAGGCTTGCTGAGAAAGTCGAGAGCACCGGACTTCATGGCCCGCACTGCCATCGGCACATCACCGTGTCCGGTCATGAAGATGATGGGGAGCCTACTCTCGCGCTGCTGCAGAGCTTCCTGCAGTTCGAGACCGCTCATACCCGGCATGCGGATATCGAGGACCAGACATCCGTCCATGGGTCCCGACTCATAACGCTCGAGAAGGGCATCTGCGGAGTCGAAACACTCCACACCCAGTCCCACGGACTCGCAGAGGACCTTCAGCGAATCTCTGAAGGCATCGTCATCGTCGACCAGGTAGACCGTGCCAGTGCTCGTCTCTTTCATGATGTCTCCGTCGTGTCGTCTTCGTCGGCGTCCGAGCGCACCGGTATCGTGAACACAAAGCGAGTCCCTGACCCAGCCGGATTGGACTCGAAGTAGAGACGTCCACCGTGCGCCGAGACCAGGGACTGGCTGATCGCGAGCCCCATGCCCATTCCGGATTCCTTGGACGAGACGAACGGGCTCATGATCGAGTCGGCAAGATCCGGATCGACCCCGGCCCCCTGGTCGGTCACGGCGACCTCGATCTCGCCCCCGAGCACCCGCGAGCTGACCAGTAGCGCCCGACTGCCATCGAGCGAGCGCATGGAATCG
>JANQPS010001324.1 GCA_028285365.1 Thermoanaerobaculia bacterium
CGGCGGCTTCAACAAGGCGCTCACAAGCTGCGCAGCCAACTCGACAGTGGGGACGTCGCGCTCGAGCCCGACACCACGACGGCGCCAGATGACGATCTCGAATCGGGCGCACCTCGACACCCTGACGACACCCGGAACGCCCTTGTGGTGTCTTTGCTCTTCTTCGACATCGACGACTTCAAGACCATCAACGACCAGTGGGGACACGACATGGGTGACGCCGTACTGGTTGCAGTTGCAGATCTCATCCGCGACACGTTTCGATCGCACGATCTCTCGGTACGGCTCGGTGGTGATGAGTTTGCGGTCCTCCTGGCGGGAGTCGACGAACCGGAAGCACGTCGTCAAGCGAGCCGTCTCGGGCGGCGGCTCGACGAACCGATCGATGTCAACGGCAACCAACTGCACATCGCGATCTCGATCGGTGTCGCGTCGGCTTCGGGGCAACATCTGGACGTCGCCGATCTCCTCACGCGCGCAGATCACGATATGTACAAAGCGAAGTCCGGCAACAAGCTGATCAAGGGGCTGCGCAGGAACCCCCGCTCACACGTCGGGGCGATCACGTGACTGCAAGCTCGAGGCGCTCCATTCTCTACTTCGCCTACGGCTCCAACCTCCTCGAGTCCAGGCTCCGCGCTCCCGAGCGCACTCCAGGTGCGATCTGTCGCGGTCAGGCCTCTCTCGACGAGCATCAACTACGGTTTCACAAGCGAGGTCGAGACGGCTCCGGAAAAGCCGATGCCTTCTTTACCGGCTCACCCGTCCACCAGCTGCACGGCCGCGTCTACGAGCTGCCCCTCGGAGAGCTCGTCACACTCGATCGAGTCGAAGGAGTCGGCTTCGGATACGAGCGCGTCACCGTCTCGGTGACCCTGGGAACCCTGGGACTGGTCGACGCCCAGACCTACCGCGCGCTCGAACCCGCCATCGATCCGGGCATCGCGCCATTCGACTGGTACCTAAACCTGGTGCGCGCGGGGGCTGCGGAGATCGACCTGCCGGCGAGCCACCAGGAATCGCTGCGCGTGATCAGCTCGATCGTCGACCCCGACGTCGATCGACGCGAACGCGCCCGAGCCTTGCTGCCGGTGAGCTGGCAGGCCCCAAGGCCGGCAGGTCGGGCTAGATCACCGTCCTAGAGATCGCACTAGATCATCGGCCAAACAGGAGCCACGCGGTCCGCGACGGCTGATGAAAGCGAACCCCGCGACCCAATGCGTCGAGCTGTCGACTCAAGGAAGCGAGATCGACATCCGACAAGCGATTCGGCGTTGGTGCCGCCAACGAGCGCAGCCGAGCGATCCGGGACTTCGTGGACGGATGAGTCCGGAGGTAGGAAGGGGTCAGGTCGCGCGGCGGCCCAAAGATCTTCTGCCAGAAGCTGAGCCTCGGCTGCTCCAGTCGCGTGAGGGCCGACGCAAGAGCTTCGGGGTCGCCGGTGAGCTGGACTGCAGCGAGATCAGCGTCGAACTCGCGAGTTCGGGAGACCGCTAGCTGGAGGAGCATGCTGAGTCCAGGGGCGGCCAGGAGCAACAGGAGCAGCCAGGGAGAGATCACGACCTGCCCCGCAAGGAGCATCGGCAGCTGCAGCAGGAGCAGGACCTTGCCGAGAGTCGACAGCCCGGATGTCGTTCTGGTGAAGAAGTCGGCGAGCGCCATGACCCAGAGGTCTCGATTACGGATGTGCCCCATCTCGTGTGCCAGGACGCCGCCGAGCTCCCTTGGCCGCAGCATCCGCAAGAGCCCGTCCGTGACTGCGATGGCAGCATCGTTCGTCCGCCCGACGGCAAACGCGTTGGGAATGCGCGACGGCACGTAGTACAGCTCGGGGGACTTCGAAAGCTGCGCCCGACGAGCGAGCTCAGCAACCGTGGCGACGAGCTCGGGCGCCGACCGCATGTCGAGCCTTCGAGCACGAAATCGTCTCAGAACCTGCGCCTTCGAGAATGCAGGTCCCAGGAACACGAACAACGAGGCCAGAACCATGCCGACGACCAGGCCTGCCAGACCACTCAGCGCCCATCCAAGAGCGATCAGAAGGCCGAACATGCCGGCCAGGAGAAGAGCCGTCTGAGCCAGATTCTGAAGCTGATGCTGCGCGATTCTCTCGGTCGTCATGTGTGTGGTGATGTCTCCGGTATCGGCGCCTGGGGCGACGCCATCATCGCGCGGCCTAGCCCCGGTTGACCCTCAACCGGTTCACAACCAACCGTCAGTGCCGCGCACCCTGGTGACCGATAACAGCATGTCATGGCGCGGACGCGCTGCCATGCCGGTCAGACGTCGGGGGCCGGCTTGCTGGGGCCGGCTTGCTGGGGCCAGCTTGCAGGGGTCAGCAGAGTGGAATGTTTGAGCCGGGGCTGCGTAGCATCGCCGAGTGTCGCTGTGTCGACGAGCAGCAGACGAGGCACCACTGCAGACAACCATCAACTCGGCTCCTTCATTCCGATTGATGGCGTCCGGTCGTAGCTCCGATCGTCTGTCCCATCGCACGTTGGTTCTGATCGCTATCATGCCCACATGCCCGACTCCCGAAAGACGCGGGGGCCTCATCCCAAAGACGTCCGATGTTTCGGGAGGTCACAAATCGAGACGCTTCGTCGCGCTGTCGAGGAGCTCAGCTGGCTCCTGTCGCGGCGCTACTCACGCAAGGCGGCGCAGACTCTGGTCGGAGATCGTCACAAGCTCCGCGACCGGCAGCGCAAGGCCATTCAACGCTGCGCGGTCGGCGATCACGCACGGAGCGACCGTCTCTCGAGACTGCTCGAACCCGGCGCACTTCGCGATCGCGAGCTCTGGATCGACGGGTACAACGTGCTGTTGACGGTCGAGGCGGCGATGGACGGAGCCGTGATCCTCGGAGCCCGTGACGGGGCGTATCGCGACATCGCGGCCATGTCCCGCCACTACCGCAGCGTGGGCGTCACGATACCCGCGCTTCGCGCCATCGGTGAATCGCTCAACGACCTCGGCTGCCGGCAATCGACATGGCTTCTCGATCGCCCGATCTCTAACAGCGGGCGCCTCCGCGCTCTGATGACCAACGAAGCGCAGCAGGCGGGGTGGTCGTGGGACGTCCAGCTCGTCGACAACCCCGACGCGTTGCTACGCGACCCCGACAAGATCGTCGCCACCGCCGATTCCGGAATCCTCGATCGCTGTGGTCAGTGGTTGAACCTCGCGCGCATCGTGGTCGAAGACAAGGTGGAGGAACCCTGGGTCATCGACCTCTCACTGCCGCCGTCGAGCGTCAATCCAATGACGACGAGCGCCTGATGGGAACGACCGCCACCTGTCCGAAGTGCTCGTTTTCGGCTCCTGACGAGTTCGCGGAGTGCCCTGCGTGCGGGATCGTCGTCTCGAAGTTCCTCGACAGACTCTCACCTCGGCACAGCAAGAGCTCTCGCGTCGCCTCGTCGGCTCCACTACCTCAACCACCGCCTACTCATCGCGAGGGTGCCGCGAGCAGCGTTCCCGAGGGTCTGCAGCCGGACCTGACCGATGCGTCCACCGTCGAGGGCGGGGGCACTCTCTACGATCCGTCACAACATGTGCTTCCGTCTCCCGAACCATCGGCGCAGACTCCGAGAACTTCCGCCGACGAGCATTCCAGACTGACCGAGAGTCGCCACCGAGCCCTGAAGCTGGGGATCGTGGTCGGCGTTGCGGTGTTTCTGTTCCCGCTCACTCGCTTCATCTTCAGCTACCTCCTGATCATCGTGCACGAGCTGGGGCACACCGCCTCTGCTCTGCTGTTCGGAATCCCTGCCGTGCCAGCGCTGGACTTCTTCTACGGTGGTGGCGTCTCCCTCATGTGGGACAGGAGCATCCTTCTGAGCCTCACCGTCGTGGCCGCCGGAATGGCTCTCCTGTGGCGGGTACGCAGTGATCCTCGGTCCCTGCGTCTCGGAATCGGCTGCGCCCTCCTGTGGATCACCGCGTTTCTGACTCCGCTTCACGACGTGATCATCCTGGCCATGGGGCATGGCGCGGAACTGCTCTTCGCCGGCTATGCATGGCACCGATGCCTCACCGGACACTGCCGGAACGAAACCGAGCGCTGGCTGTACGGAGCCTGCTCGGTGTTTGTTCTCCTTTCAGCTTGGCTCTTCGGCTACAAGCTCCTCGCGAGTGCCCTCTTCAGGAGGCAGTACGAACAGGCCAAAGGAGGTGGGCACTGGATGGACTTCTCTCGCATCGCCGAACAGCACCTCCATGTCGATCTGTCGGTCGTCGCGGCAGCCTTCTGGCTCCTTACGGCTGCGACACCGGTCGTCGCGTACTGGGTCTGGATCAACACCGACGAGACGGCCAAACGGCCTGCACACTGATCGCGGACTGACGTCTCGACCATCCCGCTCTCCAGCTCCATTACCACTCCGGAGTTGACAACTACCAGAGTAGTACTACACTAGTAGTCGATGACTGAGATCCGACTTGCCGACCTCCAGCTGGCCATCATGGACGTCTTGTGGTCCCGAGGTAGCGCCACGGTGGCCGATGTGCACGCCGCCCTACTCCAGGAACGCGGACTCGCCCCGACCACCATTGCCACCATGCTCACCAAGCTGGAGAAGAAGAAGGTCGTTCGTCACGAGACCGAGGGCCGACGCTACGTCTACTTCCCGACCGTCAGCCGCCACGAGGTCCAGGCCAGCATGACGAACCAGCTCACAGAGCGGCTCTTTGGTGGCCGGGCAAGCGCTCTTGTTGCCCACCTGCTGGACGAACACGAAGTCTCGGACGGCGAGCTCGAAGAGCTCCGTCAGTTGATCGCGGCCGCCGAGCGCAAGGGCACGCAACGATGAGTGCTTTCGTGAACGTCGTCGAGGTCGTCGGTAGCGGTCTCTTGGGACTCGGAGTCAACTACGCCGTGCACAGCACGCTCCTCGTTGGAGTCGCAGCCGGCATCCTCTCGATCCACAAGATCCTCACCGGGATGCCCTGCCTGAGGCTCGAGGAGTGTCTCTGGCGCTTCGCTCTCTTCGGCGCCTTGGTGACCGTTCCGCTCCAGGTCGTCATCGGTCTCGGAGGTCGTGTGGCTACCCCGCTGCTCTCGGACCTCACGCGGCCACTGCAGCAGAACGGCAACGTGCACGTCGACGTTCAACATGAACGTACAAGCGACGAGCGCGCGACCGCAGCTCGCTCGATTGGTGCAACGACGCTTCGCGAACTGACGAGTGCCAGTCCCGCAGAGGACGCGCACGCGACGTTCGTCTTGCCCCCGATCGAGTCACTCGATTCCCTCGACCCGATGCACACTGACGGGCGCGCCGTTGCAGACCGACCGCATGACCTCGCGACTGTGATCGGCGGGCTCTGGCTGCTCGTCGCCCTGATCCTCGCTAGCCGTGTTCTGATCGCAAACCAGCGCCTGCGGCTCCACCTCGCTCGGCTACCAGCCGTGAGCCATTCCGAAGCGACGTCGATCGCCGCCGAGCTGGCGATCAGAGCCGACCTCAAAGAGCCTCCTGCAGTTCTACTCGATGATCGAGCCTCCACTCCATTCGTCGCCGGCCGACGCTCTCCATGCATCGTCCTGCCGGCCCGAGCACTCACGGAACTGAGTGCCAGCGAGCTGAGAGCCGTGCTGGCTCACGAGACGGGCCACCTGGTCCGTCGGGACGTCACCTGGCGAGCCGCAACCCGGTTCGTCGCCACGATCTCCTGGTACCAGCCGCTCACCTGGCTCCTCGCCCGCCGGCTCACAACACTCTCAGAGCACAGTTGCGACGACTGGGCAGCACGACTCGAGGGCCAAGGGTTCACTCTCGCGCGCTCACTCACGACGGTCGCCGCCTGGCAGCGACCGCGCGTGCCCCCTCCAACGCCGAGCCTTGCTCTCACCCGTTCCGGACTGCGCCGACGCATCTCTCGACTCATCAACCACACCAAGGAGATCCCTGCGATGTCGAACTCCCAGCTGGTCCAGCGAGGCCTTCTCCCCTGCCTGACAGGTGCTCTCCTGATCGCGATGGTCGTACCGGTCTTCTCGATCCAGAGTCCGCCCGAGACGCCACCCGCAGCACCGGCCGCGGTCCCAGTGGTGTCGACGGCAGCTCCTGCCCCCGTCGTAGCTCCCAGCCCTTCGCCCATCGCATCACCGATCGCAGAACCGGTCGTACTCGCGTCGCCGGAACCGGTACCGAGCCCGCGCATCGCGCCGGCTCAGGCACCGGCTGCTGCTCCACGGGTCGCACCAGCCCCCTCTGCGCGAGTCGTCGTTGGGCCGACGCCGACCGACAAGGAACTGGCCGACCGGCTACTGGAGGCTGCGCGGCGGTTGCAGCACGAGGACTTGACGCCAGAGCAACGTGCCCGGCTCCTCGTGGAATTGCGACGTCATCTCGGCAGCAGCACACGCACCGAGGCTCACGAGCGCCAGCGCCGAGAGTCCTCTCGGGACGACGAAGCCCGAGCCGCGCGCGCTCGCGAACTGCGGGAGCGCGAGCTGGCTGCGGCCGAGCGCCTGGCTCGCTCCGCCGAGGCTCGTGAGCTTCGTGAAGCGCGACAGCTCCTCGAGCAGGCTCGTCGCCGCGCAGCTAGCCAGCACGCTCGCGACGAGCGTCGCGCCCGAGCCGCCTACGAGGAAGCACTCTCCAGCTCACGAGCCGCCGCATCCACGGGCGACCGTGACGCCCAAATCCGAGATCTGGAAGCCCAACTCATCGAGCTCGAACAGCGCCTCGAGAGGCTGAGGCGACAAGGCGACGTCTGAGGTCTCCCGCCGCGATCTCGAACCTCGACGCGAAGTGGAGCTGCGCACCAGGGCCAAGTAAAAGACAGCCCGGGCTCGGCCCGGGCTGTTGGTCAGGAGGAGAGTCGTGAGCTGAATTGTCATCCAGCTGACCCTTGATACGGCTCCGCGTGGACGAGGGTTTCAAGATCGAACCTGGAGCCAAAGCAGTGGCGCCGCGACTCCACATCCGGTGGCCGCCAAGCCGCTCACCGAGCGCTCACGCAGACTCGGCTATATTGTCGCCGCGAGCCTCCCAGCGCTCGCTAGCGGCGCAATGTCTAGTCTCGAAGAAACCCTCGGCCCGCAGAGACTCAGCTCCAGCGTGATCTGCCTAGCAGCTTTGATTCTGCTGCTCAGCCCTGCCCAACGCAGCGAGACCCTCGAGCTGGACGGCCCTTGGTTCCGGACGAGCGCCGAGCCATTCGAGCTGTACAGCAACGCCCCACTGGATCAAACGGAACGCTTCGCGACCCGTTTGCTACAGCTTCATCAGGTCCTCGCGCATCTCAATCCAGGTCAGAAGATCGGTGCGTCCCTGCCGACTCGGGTCTTTCTGCTCAGGGACAAGACCTCTCTCGTCGATCTGGGACTGTCCAGTCCCGCCGACGGCGTCGCCGGCTACTTCTTCTCGACGCACTACGGTCAGTTCCTCGTGATCAACGCGGATCCTCGTGGTCTGCCGCTGCGGACCTTGTACCACGAGTACCTCCATCACTTCGTACGCGCTCACCTGCGCTTCGTCCCGCTCTGGTTCAACGAGGGTCTCGCAGAGTACTACTCGACTTTCGAGGTCCGCGACGGCGTCGCACTCGTCGGCATCGAAAGGCGAAACCACCTTCGCACCCTCAACCTCGAGCGCCTCCTCTCGATCGAAACGCTGCACGAGACCGATCACCGTTCGAGTCTCTACAACGAGAAGAACAGGCGCTCGATCTTCTACGCGCAATCCTGGGCTTTGGTCCACCTCCTGCTCAGCGACGACTACATCGAGCAGACTCAGGAGTTCCTCGGGCAGCTGAGTCGAGGCGAGCCTGCGCAAGAGGCCCTCGGTAGCGCCCTGGCCATGTCGGACCTGGCGATCGAGATCGCACTCGAGCGCTATCTCGATGCGGGCCAGTTCAGACCCTTCGCTTTTGAGCTCCACGAGACCTCGGCACCCATCGCAGACACCCACGCCATCGCCCCA
Organism: Thermoanaerobaculia bacterium; assembly: GCA_028285365.1. Classification (GTDB taxonomy): domain Bacteria; phylum Acidobacteriota; class Thermoanaerobaculia; order Multivoradales; family Multivoraceae; genus JANQPS01. The sequence continues at coordinate 7,932 of JANQPS010001324.1, forward strand.
GAGGTTGCCGCGGCCGAGCTGGGAAGGCTCTACCTCGAGCTGCAGCGCCCACAGCGCGCGCGCGCAGCATTCGATACAGCGCTGAAGATCGATCCCGAAAGCTCGTTGGCACTCGTGGGACGCGGACGTCTGGCGGCGGCAGGAGGCGACGACGGCTCAGCCATCGCCTGGTTCGAGCAGGCCATCAACGCGGGCACGAGCTCTGCGGAACCCCACTTCTTCCTGGGCGAGCTCCTCCTCGAGAGAGTCCGTGAGCAACTGCGCAACGCGGACGGCGTGTCTCACCCTGGGGAAGAATCGCTCGTCGAGGTCTCCCGCGCTCGCCAGCACTTCCGCTCGAGCCTGAGCCAAGACTCTGATCAGCCGCTGGCCCGCTGGCGACTTGGACAAGCATGGCTATTCGCGAAACCCGAGGAGGCCGGTGTCGGTGAGGGGCTCGAAGCGCTCGGCCTGGCGGTCGTCCAGCTCCCCTGGAGGAACGAGGTTGCGCTCGACTGGGTCCAGCTCCTCGCCCGGCAAAGACGGTTTGTCCAGGCACAAGCGGCGCTCGACCGACTCCTTCCGGAACCCATCGGTGCCGACGAACACACCGCCGGCACTCGCGTCATCGCGCTCGAGAAGCTCAACTACGGAGCCTGGCTCGTCAACAATCAAGAGCACGAACGAGGAGCGCTGATCGTGCGCGAGGTGGTGGACACCGCGCACCAACCAGGCCTCCGGCACGAGATCCAGCCCATCGCCGACGAAATCCTCGCAATAGCGACTCACAATCGACTCGTCGAACGCTACAACGAGGCGGTCGAGAGTCTCCGCCGTGGCCGGACAGGTCAGGCCAGGGATCTCTTGCGCTCCGTCGCGAGTCAGGCCGAAGACCGGAGACTGAGGCGGTTGGCCCGCGAACTGCTCGGACAGATCTAGCGACCTGATCCGGTGGCCCGCCCCCTGTGATCATCAAAAAGGATGAGGGTTCGTCCCTCCGAGGAAACGCCGCAAACGCCCGGAATCCGGGACAATCCGGCCGCCGGACCTGAGGAGTCGGTCCCCGCGAAATAAATGATCGAAAAACTTGTCCGGATCATCACGGAGCCATCGTGACCCTAGTTGAGAGCCGACAGACAACACGTCAGGACGCTCTCAGAGTCTCGCAAGTCAGCGAACTCCGCCTGATCTGAAACGCATACTGGGGGGTGTGCCCAGAGGATCGAGAACCCGGCAAGGGGGCCGTTTGGGGGGCTAGACGGCAGGCCGAGTCCAGACTTGGGGGGGCGAGACTCACGGGGCCAAGGTCCAAG
>JANQPS010000003.1 GCA_028285365.1 Thermoanaerobaculia bacterium
GTGTCGCCGCGCAGTGGAGAGCTTCGTGCCAGCCGTCGCGGAGGGCTCATCGAGCTCGACTTCCCCGTGCGCGGGACCCGCTCCGTTCAACCGCCGGACGTCCTGCTGGAGGCGCTGGGAGTGATGCCTCGTTTCGTCGGCCGCACGCAGGAGTCCGACCTCCTCGTCGAGGTGGACGACGAGGCGACGCTGCGCGAGATCGCGCCGGACTTTCAGCTGTTGCAGAGCGTCGAAGCCCGCGGCATTGCCGTCACGGCGCGTGGAGACGAGCACGACTTCGTGTCGCGCTTTTTCGCCCCAGCGGTGGGCATCGACGAAGACCCAGTGACCGGCTCCGCGCATTGCGCCCTCGGCCCGTACTGGCAACCGCGGCTGAAGCAGACGGTCATGCAGGCTCGCCAGATCTCCGAGCGCGGTGGTTCGCTCGAGGTGGAGGTCACGTCGGACCGTGTCCTGCTTCGCGGCCGCGCGGTGACGGTTCTCGAGGGTCGCCTACGGGCTTGAGCGAGGTGCTCGCCACCGAGACTCGGGGTCCGCAGGCCCCTCCCTTTGAGAATCTAGTGTCGTAGCGAGTCGACGAGTGGCTCGAGGAGCGCCCGTGACGCCGACCAGCCCCCAGTTCGGTTGCGTCCGAGCCAGAGCTGCTCGCGAAGATCGAGCAGGTCATCGAGCTCGTCGGCGAGAGGTCTCCTCCTCGAGAGCGGAATGGAATCGACGTCACGGTCTTCGCCTACGGTGAGCCTCTCGATGCCGAGGCGCGCGGCGAGGCTGAGAATTTCGGCGACCCAGACGAGCTCGTCCTCGATCGGGTCGCTCGTCACCTTGGTGACGGCCTCGATCCGGAGGGCTTCGACGGCCTGGCGAGCTCGGGTCGTCTGCTCCACGACACCTTCGAGTCCATCCGCCGAGAGGCCGCCATAGCGAGAGTGCTCGAGCGTGTCCTGCCACGACATCAAGAGTCGAAAGAGCGCGGTGCCGTTGCTGGGCTCGGCACCGCAGAGCTTGAAGGACTCGCCGAGATCGATCATGGGTTTTGCGAGCCCTCGCTCCTCGGTGCCGAGAACGATCTCGTCGAGCACGGACTCCCAGACGTCCAGGTCCGTCGTCGTTGCCTCGCAGTTCCAAGCGTTGGCAGCGCCGGCTGCGAATCCCAGGTAGCTCACCGGCAGCGGTTGGTAGTGGCCGAAGTCGCCCCAGTCGGTCATCAGATATCCGCTGGCGCCCGCATCGAGTCCAACCTTCGCGGCCCTCCGAGCATTGGTCACCGCGTTGAGAGGGCGGCCGGCGAAGCTGTTCCAGCTGCTCGTTCCGGGGCAAACCCAGAACTCGATGCCGGATCTCGCGAAGCTCTCACACCGCTCTTCGAAAGGATGGTTCGCCTCGTAGCCCCACTCCAGGGCCACCAGTCCCTCGGGGAGCTCGGAGACCAGCTCCGGGTGCTGCAGGATGATGTCTCCCCAAAAGAGCATCTGGCGTCCCCGCTGTCCCGCGAGCTTGGCCACCTGGGTGAGGAAGTCCAGATAGACGCGTCCCCGGCCGCGTTCCGAACAGATCTGCGCGGAGCGTCCTTCACCCAGGTCGAACGTCTCGTCGAGCCCGACGTTGAAACGGCGACTGGGAAAGTGTGCAAGCAGTTGATCGTAGAGGTCTTCGAGGAGCTCTAGAGAGCGCGGGTCGGTCGGGCACAGACTGTAGGGCTCGATCTGGTGACTGAAGGGATGCTGGATTCCCTCCGGGCACTCGGCCAGCTGTCGGTAGGGCTCGTGGACGAGCCAGCGATGCATGTGGCCGAAGCTGTTCTGATTGGGCACGAGCTCGACGAAGCGTTTCTCGCAGTGGGCCACGAGCTGGTCGATGTCGTCACCGTCGAGAGGACTCCAGCCTTTCCAGACCGTCTCGTGACCCGAATATGCGAAGGTGTGCTCCATGTAGAGCTGCAGCTGGTTGATCTTGAGCAGCGCCAGCCGGTCGATGAGCTCCATCAGGGTGTGCAGCTTCGGGACCTTGTTGCGACTGACGTCGAGCTGAACTCCACGAACCGGAAAGGCTGGCCGATCGACGACCCTAGCCCTGGAGAGGGTGGTTGCGGACCCGAGCCACTGTTGCAACGTGCAAGCGCCGTAGAACGCGCCCCTGGGACCGTCGGCGCGCAGGTGGCACTCGGGTCCGATGGACAACTCGTAGGACTCCGACTCCTGAGAACTCCCGCACGAGATGCTCAGAGTCGTTCCTGTCGTGCTGTTGGAACGAGACCCAGTGGTGGGTGCCAGGAAGCCTGCGCGCTCGAGCGGCCA
>JANQPS010001011.1 GCA_028285365.1 Thermoanaerobaculia bacterium
CGACTGCTCGATCGCGAATGGGGCCAATCAGCTCGATGGCCACATCTGCGACCCGGCCCTTCAGGTCGCCGTAGCCGCGCGCGTCGGCAAAATCGTCGACCACCTCAGTACGTGAACGCCCGGTCAAGGCCTGATAGATGGTCAACAGGTTGTTGACCCCGGCCTTCTCGGGATCGTCGGAGAACTCGATCTCTCGTCCGGAGTCGGTGACCGCACGCTTGAAGACCTTGCGAGTTGCGGCGTCGTCGGCCCCCATGAGGACCGCATGCCCTGCGGCGGAGCTCGAGCTCTTGCTCATCTTCGCAGTGGGATCGTCCAGCCCCATGATGCGTGCCCCGGCCTGGGGCACCACCGCCTCCGGAACCTTGAAGGTCTCACCGTAGAGGTGGTTGAAGCGCTGAGCGAGATCGCGACAGAGCTCGACGTGTTGACGCTGGTCTTCTCCGACCGGCACCTCGTCAGCCGAGTAGAGCAGGATGTCTGCGGCCTGGAGTACAGGGTACGTCAACAGTCCCGCGCCGACCCGCTCCTGGTTGGCAGACTTCGCCTTGTACTGGGTCATGCGTTCCAACCAACCCAGCGGCGTATGGCACATGAGCACCCAGGCGAGCTCGCTGTGGGCGCGGACATGGCTCTGAACGAACAGCGTGGTGCGTTCCGGGTCGATGCCGCTAGCGAAGAGATAGGCGGCCAGCTCTCGAGTGTGCTGTCTGAGCTCGTTCGGGTCCTGACGCACCGTGATGGCGTGCAGATCCACGAGGCAAATGAAGTTCTCACGCTGGTCCTGGCCGTCCACCCATTGGCGAATGGCTCCGAGATAGTTGCCAAGATGCAGGTTCCCGGACGGCTGAATGCCGGAGAGCACTCGAGTTCTGGTCATTTCTGTCTTCCCGTCTTGGTTTCCAGGGACTGACCCCTGATCTTCGAGCGCGCAAGATAGCAGGTCGAAGCCCCTGGCCGATGCTCAGCCGGTGCTCGGCCCTGCCGGTTCTCCCGGTTCTCCCGTGAATCGGCCGCCGTCCATCGGCTGCCTCCCGTTCGCTAGTGCCCGGGAACTAGTGCCCGGGAAGTCGTCGAATCTCGGTCAGCACGTCGTCGGCTCCGTGCGGACGCTTGTCACGGTCTTTCTCGAGGAGGCGGTCGATGAGGCGGTACCAACCCAGGTCGAGATTGGCCCGAATTTCGCGCAAGGCGGGCGGATCCTGCTGCAGGTGCTTGATCGTGACCGCAGCTGCGGTCTTACCCAGGAACGGCTCGAAACCCGCGAGGAGGGTGAAGGCGAGGACCCCGACGCTGTAGAGATCGGTCCGCGGGTCCAGCGGCAGCCCCTGGATCTGCTCGGGCGACATGTACATAGGTGAGCCGATCACCTGACCGCTCTGGGTCAAACTGTCCTCCGAGTCGATGGCGCGCGCGATCCCGAAGTCCATCAGCTTCGCCAGAGTCGACGTCACCGCCACGTTGGCGGGCTTGAGATCACGATGCAGGATGTTGACGGCATGGGCCTCTCTGAGCGCGCACAACACATCCTCGAGCAACGCCTTCGTACGGGAGACGCTGAGCCGCCCCTCTTCTTTGAGCACACGGTCGAGTGTCTTGCCCTCGATCAGTTCCATCGTCACGAAAATGCCGCCCGGGAAGCGCCCGAAGTCGTAGACCCTGACGATGTTCGGGTGGCGAAGCTTGCGACTGATGCGGACTTCGTTGAGAAGCCGGCTCTCGCCTTTGTCGGTGTCTTCGAATCGCGGTAGCAGGACCTTGACCGCGAGGGTCTCACCTCGCTCTCGATCGTAGGCACGATAGACCCGGCTCATACCCCCCCGACCGATCTCGGCCACGATCTCGAAACGCCCCTCGAGCAAGGCACCCGGCCCGAGCTCGACTACGCTGACGCCGATCTCTTGCGTGGCGAGAGGAGAAACGTCGACGCCCTGCTGCATGCGCCTGCGCATCTCCTCGAGCCGCGCCTGACTGTCGAGAAACTCGTCGTGCTGATCGAGCGCACGCTGGTAGGCCCTGGCGGCACGGGCAAAGTCACCCTGGCCTTCGTTCGCTCGGCCCTGCCAGTACGACTTCGCCGCTATCGAGCTCGGCTCCGAGCTCGGCGACAAGGTGTCCAGTCGGTCGAGCGCCTCACCGTGATCGCCGGCATCGACCAGCAACGGGACCAGCAGCAGAACGGCGCTCTCGTACTCGTGGCTGTCCTGCTCTACGCTCCTCAAGGCGCTCCTCGCGGACTCGACCTCTTCGCCTTTGACGAACTCGCGCGCAGCCTGCAGCGGCTCGTCGGCGTCCAGATAGCGCCTTGCCGCGCCTCGATGATCGCCGCTCTGGCTCAGTGCCTGCGCGGATGAGCGCAGCTCACCGGCCTGCATGAAGCATCGAGCGGCTTCGGCGTAGCGACCGCCCCGGTAGTAGAGGTCCGCGGCCCGATCGAACTGTCCGGTTTTCTCCAGCAGTTCAGCAGCCCGGATGAAGTTCCCGGCTGCCTCCCATTGTTCGATGGCCAGGGACGTCTCACCCGCCTCGTCATAGACCAGAGCAGCTTCGTCATGCTTCGAGACGGCACTGAGAAGCTCCGCCCGTTCGACTCCTCCAAGGTCCCCAACCTGATCGAGAAGACCGGCCGCGCGTTGAGGACTTCCGCCGTCCAGATAGGCTCTCACGGCTCGCTTGGCATTTCCGGCCTTCTGCCAGAGCTCGGCGGCAAGGAGCGGGCGACCGCAGCTCTCGAGGATCGCGGCAGCATCGGCAAAACGTCCGAGCTTGGAGAGGATTTTCGCGCGCTTCAGATCAGTCCGCCGACGA
>JANQPS010000022.1 GCA_028285365.1 Thermoanaerobaculia bacterium
GCGAGAGCGAGCGCGCTTCTGCGACTCTCGAGCTCTACGAATCCCTCCTGGATCGCGGCGACGTCCTGCTCTCGACGACCGAGCTCCACGGGGTGACCGCCTTGCGGCTCGTCGTCGTCGGTCATCGCACGACCCAGCTGCAAGTCACTCGAACCGTCGATACCGTCGAGACTCTGGCTCGAGATCTCGGAGTCAGAAGAGGCAGCTGAGAGCGGCCGATCGGACCGTAATCGACTCTCGCGGTCGTGGCCGTGGCGAGATAGACTCCACTCTTCGCACTGGGACCAGGACTCCCCAGCGACTTAAGTGCAGCGACCTAAGTGCAGCGATCTGAGTGCTGTGACCCAAGAGCATTGATCCAAGAGCAGTGATCCAAGAGTATTGAGCCGAGAGCGCCGAGAGCATTGAGCCAAGAGATCGACGACAGAGTTCCGGAAGAGGTCCTCACCCTCCTGGACCGTATCCGTAACGGAGACCGCGCTGCTCTCGACGAGCTCGTGCCGCTCGTCTACGACGAACTGCACCGAATAGCCCGCGGGCAACGCCAACGCCTGGGCGGCGGCGAACTCACCGTCAACACCACCGCCCTGGTGCACGAGGCGTATCTGAAGATCTCGCAGGGCAAACAGAGCAACTTTGCGGATCGGGGTCACTTCTTTGCCGTCGCTGCCACCGCGATGCGACAGCTGCTGATCGATCAGGCCAAGCGGCACGCAGCCAAGAAGCGAGGCAGCGGGCAGAAACCAGTGTCTCTCGACTCGGTCGAAGTCGGAATCGAGGATCAAGCAGACGGTCTGCTCGAGTTGGATCGCGTTCTCGAGCGTCTCGGCGAAACCAGCCCTCGCCTCCTTCGGGTCGTCGAGTGTCGCTTCTTCGGTGGACTCACCGAGCAAGAAACGGCAGAGGCCCTTCAGGTGACCGACCGTACCGTCAGGCGCGACTGGGTCAAGGCGCGGGCCTGGCTCGCCGTCGAGATGGGCGTCAGCTAGTCAGCTCGAGGCCGAGCGATCTGGCTAGCCGAACGTGAGCTAGCTCCTGGCGAAGCCGATGACCCGATGGGTCGGGCGTCGACTGACCCTCCCTTTACTGACCTTCCCTTTACTGACCTTCCCCTTACTGGCCTTCCCGATGATGTCTCGTCGAAGCGCGCCAGAGGGCTCGTGCTCGCGTGGCGGCGAGACCGAGCAAGCTGTCTTCCGGGTAGACGCCGTCATCCCCTCGCTCACCCACCGCAACGCCAGTCAAGACCTCGAGCGCCTCGCGAAGCTCTGTGACGGCGTAGACGTGAAAGCGGCCTTCTTCGCAGGCCTCGACCACGTCGCGGCGAAGCATCAAGGCTCCGACGTTGTCCTTCGGCAAGACCACACCCTGGCTGCCCGTGAGTCCCATGCTCTTGCAGGCGTCGTAGAACCCTTCGATCTTCTCGTTGACACCACCGACGGCCTGTATCCGGCCCCGCTGGTCGACGGCACCGGTCATGGCAATTCCCTGGTCGATGGGCACCCCGGCCAGGCAGCTCAACAGACAGCAGGCTTCTGCGCCTGATGCCGAGTCACCCTCGATTCGACCATAGTTCTGCTCGAAGGCTATCGACGCGTTGAAGGTCAATGGATGATCGGAGTTGAGCAGGTGCCGGAGGAGGCCGCCGAGGATGTGGAAGGCCTTTTTGTGAATGTTCCCGGAGAGTGAAGCTTCACTCTCGATGTCGACGAACCCCTCAGTGCCCGGGCTGATCGAGGCCGTGACCCTCGCTGGCAACGCGTACGGCAGCTGAGCGGATCGCATGACCGCAAGTCCGTTGACCTGACCGATCTCGGTTCCGCTGGTCGAGACGTTGTACGTTCCTGCCTCGAGCAACATCCGATAGCGACGCGCAGCCAGGCTGGCTCGCTCGGTAGCCCGTGCGAACGCCTGCTCGACATCGTCACGCACCACGCTGGTCGCAGACTTCTGGCGAGCCAGAAACGCAGCTTCGCGGGCGAGATCCTCGATCTGATCGAAGTGGGTGGTGAGCCTCATGGGAGCGTCCGCGAGACGAGCACCGTGCTCGGCCACCGCGTTGATGCCCGACCGGTCGAAGGGAGGCAGGGACTCCCGGCCTACGAGTCGCGAGAGCACGCCAGCGTAGGTCTCGACAGAGGCACAGTCTCTCGGCAGACTTGATTCGAAATCGGCCAGCACCTTGAAGAGGTCAGCGAAGTCGGGCTCGTTGGTCTCGAGCTTGCGATAGGTCTTCGCATCACCAACGAGCACGATGCGCACCGAGAGCGGGATCGGATCTGGCTTGAGGGAAGGACTCGCGGACGAGGACTTGAGCTCGGGAGCCGCGATCTGGAGCTCCTCCGCACGCAGCGTTCTGACGATGACCGACCACGCCGACTTTTCGGAGAGAAGATCACGTGCGTCGATGACCAGGCAGCCGCCGTCGGCACGCAGCAGTGAACCGGGTCGGATCAAGCGATGGTCGTCGAACAGTGACGGGTCACTGTGTCTCGAATCGTGCTCGACGTTGCCGATCAGATTGCTGAGCGACGGGTGGTTCTCGACGATCACGGGTCGAGGAGAGTCCGGGGTCCGGGGCTCGAGAATGTTGACGCCGTAAAAGGACACCGGATCGTAGGCGGCCAGCGTCCCTTTCTCGATTCGGTTGTCGACGACGTCCTCGATCAGCGAATCGAGAAAGTGCCGGACATCTTCACCGGGAAATGCCTGATGGATCGGTTCCGTGCGGCGCCTCAAGAGTGTGCGAGCAGGGGACTCCATGAGCTCCTTGCGCCGATCCGAATAGAGCCGCAGGATGCCGC
>JANQPS010000036.1 GCA_028285365.1 Thermoanaerobaculia bacterium
GGAGTAGCTCGAGAAGACGTTGAGCCGCAGGGCGGTCTCGCGGTTCATCGCGCGAAAGCCGCTGGGAGCGTCTTCGACGCCGGTATGACTCAGACTGCGCACGAACCAGGTGCCCAGCCTCTGGAGTTGCTTCTTGATCCAGGAGAAGTGCTCGATCGAGGCAATTGGTCTGGCGCCGATCACCATGTCGGCATCACCGGCGAGGATCGGCGCGACCAGGCGTTCGATGTCGCGCGCCTCGTACTGGTTGTCGGCGTCAGTGTTGACGATCATGTCGGCGCCCATGTCCAACGCGGCGACGAGTCCGGCCATGAAGGCCCTCGCCAAACCCTGGTTGCCGGCCATGTGGACGACTCGAGTGACGCCGTGATCTTCGGCGACGGCGGCAGTGCGATCGGTCGAGCCGTCGTCGATGATCAAGACTTCGATCTGATCGACGCCCGGAATCTCCTTGGGAAGTGCGGCCAGGGTTTCCGGGAGGGTCTGCTCCTCGTTGAAGCAGGGGATCTGGATGACCAGTTTCATGGGATGAGGTGCAGCGGCGGGATCTGAGCCTGCGATCAATCTAGCACGCGGGCTCGGGAGAGTTGTGACGCGCCACGAGCCATCGTAGTCTTCGCATCACTGCCAGAGGACCAGTCTTCTCGACGCGTCGCCATCTGCTGGCCGCCATCTCTTGACGAGCGGCTCGCGTGAGGAGTCTCAGCACCTCCGGTTCATCATCTACCTCCCCGTCGCGAGGTCGCGCCGATCCGGGAACGCAAGCGTTCGCCTGAGGCACTACGCGATCAAGTCGCAACCTAGTCGCAAACTAGAGGACAGCCATGTCTGAAGACACCAAGAAAATCATCTACTCGATGGTGGAGGTCGGCAAGTCGTACGACGACGGCCGACAGGTCCTGCGGGACATTTCGCTATCGTTCTTCTACGGCGCCAAGATCGGCGTCATCGGTCTCAACGGCTCGGGGAAGAGCTCCCTTCTGCGCATCATGGCAGGAGTCGACAAGGATCATCTCGGCGAGACCTCGCTGTCTGACGGTTACTCCGTCGGACTCCTCGAACAAGAACCGCAGCTCGAGGCCGGTAAGACCGTGCGCGAGGTGGTCGAAGAAGGCGTCGCCGAAGTTGCGGCCGCGCTCAAGGAGTTCGATGAGATCAACGAGAAGTTCGCCGAGGAGATGACCGACGACGAGATGCAGAAGCTCATCGAGCGTCAAGGCGAAGTCCAGGAGAAACTCGATCAGATGGGCGCCTGGGACCTCGACTCGCGACTCGATCTTGCCATGGACGCCCTGCGCTGCCCGCCGCCGGACACCTCCGTCGACGTGATCTCGGGTGGTGAGCGGCGGCGCGTGGCGCTGTGCCGTCTTCTGCTTCGCAAACCCGACATCCTGCTGCTCGACGAGCCCACCAACCACCTCGACGCCGAGTCGGTCGGTTGGTTGGAGAAGCACCTCCAGGACTACGAGGGGACGGTGATCGCGGTGACCCACGATCGCTACTTCCTCGACAACGTCGCCGGTTGGATCCTCGAGCTCGATCGAGGCTACGGGGTGCCGTGGAAAGGCAACTACTCGTCCTGGCTCGAGCAGAAGCAGGAGCGCATCCGCCGTGAGGAGAAGTCCGAGTCGTCGCGGCAGAAGACACTGGAGCGAGAGCTCGAGTGGATTCGCATGACCCCGAAGGCGCGGCAAACCAAGTCGAAGGCGAGGATCAGCGCCTACAACAAGCTGCTCGAGCAGGAGTCCGAGGGCCGTCGCGAAAAGATGGAGATCTACATTCCACCGGGTCCCCGACTCGGTGGGGTGGTCGTGAGAGCCGAGGGAGTCAGCAAGGGTTTTGGTGATCAGCTGCTCTACGAGAGTCTGGATTTCGATCTGCCGGCTGGTGCGATCGTCGGCATCATTGGCCCCAACGGCGCCGGTAAGACCACGCTCTTTCGCATGATCGTCGGCGAGGAGCAGCCGGATTCCGGGTCGTTCACCAAGGGTGAGACGGTCAGGGTCGCCTACGTCGACCAGAGTCGCGACGAGCTTGCCGGGGACGTCAAGGTCTGGGAGGAGATCTCGGGCGGCGGCGAGACCATGATGCTGGGATCGCGCGAGGTCAACTCACGCGCCTACGTCTCGAAGTTCGGCTTTACGGGTGCCGACCAGCAGAAGCTCGTGGGCAATCTCTCAGGAGGCGAGCGCAACCGCGTCCATCTTGCCAAGGTGCTCACCTCGGGCGGCAATCTGCTCCTCCTCGACGAGCCCACCAACGATCTCGACGTCAACACGCTGCGTGCTCTCGAGGAAGCCCTCAAGGAGTTTGCGGGCTGCGCGGTGATCATCTCCCATGACCGGTGGTTCCTCGATCGCGTCGCGACGCACATCCTGGCCTTCGAAGGGGACTCGGAAACGTACTGGTACGAGGGCAGCTACAGCGAGTACGAGCGCAACTTCCGCGAGCGCAAGGGTGACGCGGCCAACCGGCCGCACCGGATCACCTATCGCAAGCTGACTCGCTAGCCGCTAGGAGGCTCCGCCATCATGTCGCTCGTTCCGATCTTCGACGGACACAACGACGCACTCTTGCGTCTTCACATGGCCGGCGGTGATCCCGGACCGTTCGTCGAAGGTCGTGACAAGGGCCACGTCGATCTTCCAAAGGCACGAACCGGAGGTCTGGCTGGTGGGTTCTTCGCCGTGTTCGTGCCGGCGCCCAAGCCGGAAGGTGAGGAAGTGGTTGACGGTGCGGACGATCCGGACGCCGTTCCTCGACTGGAAGGTTTGGGACGTCCGCTGAGTCACGCGCAGGCGCTCGTCGAGACCAACTTCATGATCGATCTGCTCTTCGAGCTGGAGTCGCGCTCCGAAGGGCGGCTCGAGGTGGTGAGGGACGCGGCAGCGATCCGCAACTGCGTCGATCGTGGTGTGGTTGCCGCCTTGTTGCACCTGGAAGGCGCCGAGGCCGTGCCTGCGACCCTCGACAACCTCGAAGCGCTCTACGAACGTGGTGTGCGCTCGATCGGTCCGGTGTGGAGTCGCATCAACGACTTCGCGCACGGCGTCCCGTTTGCCTTTCCCAGTCATCCGGACGTGGGCCCTGGTCTGAGCGACGCGGGCCGAGATCTCGTCGCCGAATGCGCGCGTTTACGGATCCTCGTCGACTGTGCCCATCTCAACGAGCGCGGATTCTGGGACGTCGCCGAGATGGCCACCCAGCCGCTCGTCGTCACCCATACCGCGGTTCATGCGCTCGCCAACAAGGCCCGCAACCTGACTGACGCGCAGATCGATGCGGTCGGTGAGACGCAGGGTGTGATCGGACTGAACTTCCAC
>JANQPS010000037.1 GCA_028285365.1 Thermoanaerobaculia bacterium
AACGGCCTGCCTGACTGCGCGCTCTGTGAAAACTACAACGTCAATTGGTATGGGGAAGACGGTTGCGTTGCTTGCCCTGTGTTTGCTGTGACGGGCTCAAGGAACTGCGGGGGCACGCCCTATGACGATTGGAGGATTGAACCGGTCGGGTCGCCCGCTGAGAAACGCGCAGCTCAGGCAGAGATTCGCTTCCTGAAATCCCTCCTCGCCAAGCTCGACGAGCCCACCCATGACTAACCCCCGCGCAAGCCGGACGGAAACGTGGGAGATCGAGGGCGAGTTTGGTTCGCACCGTGCATGTCGAGTGCGCGACCAAGACGGCCACTGGGTCGGCGACTTCTTCAATGAAGAGCTGGCCGAAGAGGCTGTTTTTGCCGTGAACGTGGTGCGCAAGATCATGGCAGCCATGAGGGCTGAAGAGGTGCCCGATGACTGACCGCCGACCGCAGCACACGGCGGACCTCGTGCGCGTTGTTCACTCAGAGGGCAGGCGGTACGCCCGAGTAATCGACGACGACGGCAACACCGTCGCCAAGGTGTCTCGCCAGCACTTCGACGTGATCCCCGGTGATGACCTTGGGATGCGAGCCAACGCAGACCGCCTCGCCGACTGCTGGAACGCCATGGAGCCCGTAGCCAACCCGCAGGAGTTCGTCGCAACGGTCCGCCACGCAGTGAACGCGTCCGTCAACGGTGACGGTACTGCTTTGGTCGAGATCCTCGATCGCCTTGGAGAGATGCTTGATGAGTAGCGATCGACTGCCGAGGTACATCATGTCGGACGAGGGTTACTGGGTAGATCGCTGGAACCCTTACGAAGAGGAAGACGGCCAGTACACCGAAGCGCTTCCCGACGAGATCGAAGAGTACATCGCCCAGCTCGAAGCGAAGTGTGACCCGGCGTTCATGGAGGCGGTGGAGCGCGCGGAGTGGCTTCTCCAGCGCTTAGTGAGATTCTCGAAGATGCCGGGGCCGAGTGCTCAAATGGCCGGCCATGTGAAGGGCTTGACGAAGATCGCAGAGAACATCCTCTCCGCCCTCACCGCCGCGCGCTCACAGAAGGGGGAGGGGTGATGCCGACAATCGTAGAAATGCTTCGCCGCAACAGCATCGAGGATGCGCAGGCGACGATCATCGCAGATGACGATGAGGACGGGCTGCTCGTTGTTGTGTGGAAGGGTGGTGAGATGGTCTTCCAGCTCGACCGCCCGGACATGGCAGACCTCTATGGGCACCTCAAGGGAGTACTGGACTCATGACCTTCATCCGACCGACGAGTGACAAGCCGTTCTTTGAGCGGTGGCTTAAGAGGCTGAGGGATCCGAAGAGCGCTCAGTTTCGCGGCCACTACTGCAATGCGAACAAGACCGCATTTTGCGCAATCGGACACGCAGCCGAGATGGCAGAGACTGGCTACATCACCATGCACGCGGAACTGTGCTGCTGTGACGCAAACGGCAGTCCTCCCCATCGAGCAGAGTGCTTGGCGGTGCTGGTTCCCGATTGGAACGACCAAGATTGCCTCACCCTCCCCGAAATCGCCGACCGCATCGAAGAGTCGGTGGTGTTCTTGGATGAGGTGGGGTGATGGAGCCGATTACGCGCAAAGAGATTCGACAGTTGGCACAGAAGAGGGCCGTTGGGTGCCCTTGCTGTGGGTCGCTGCTTGGTGTCCAGGTCTTGAGTGACATCAAAGGATCTGACTTGATGGTCGTTCGCAAGGTCATATCCGAGAACAGGCTAAGGCTCGTGACCGTTGAGGATGCCGAAGAAGACGCGGCGCGTGGCGTCGCTGCCGGGGAACTCGTTCCCGACACCGAAGTGCTCTCGCGCTTCCGAGGAGACGCCTAATGCCCCTCTTCAAGACCAACGGTGAAGTCGGATACCGACACAATCCCAACCCACCCCAGTTCTACGAAGACGATCGGATGATGTGGGACGTGAATCCCGATATCGCCGATGCCCTGAACAACCTGGGCGAAGCCATCAGCGCGCTCGAGGAAGTGGGCCTGGATGATCTGTGCCGGGTCATGGCCGACTTCTTTGCCGGCTACGACGGAAGGGAGTTCCCCCCGAACGGCGAGCATCGAGAGCTCTGGAACCTCGGCGTTGAGACGCACGAGAAGGATCGAGAGCGGGTGCTGAGGGTGGATCGGGAGGATGCGGCGTGAACGTCCGCGCGCCGAACCTCCGGCTTCACTCGTCTGGTCTCACTGCTGAGCACGACATGGCGTGCGCGGTGTGCCACACGGAGAAGGCGGTCTACAGCCTGAACGAAGGCCACTTCGAGCCCTGCTGGCGGTGTCGAAGCGAGGGATGGCGCCTCCGGCATCGTGATCGATCGCGCTTCTGGGTGCAGGCTGCTCAGGCGCTGGTGATCGTGCTCTTGGTTCTTGGTGTCGGGCTCTGCGCAGCGGCGCTGTTCCGATGAGACAACCCTACCCGCAATAGAGCG
>JANQPS010000040.1 GCA_028285365.1 Thermoanaerobaculia bacterium
GGTGACGGCGCGCCTTCGCTCCAACGAAACCGAGCGACAGCTGACCGCGGATCTCAGCAAGCTGGTCGCCCAGACCGAGACCAACGGCAAGACTGGAGCGAGCTCACCGGCCGACTGGCAGACGTTCGAGCGGGCGAGTCGGCTCGCACATCTCGTCGGCTACGGATTCGTGGCTCGCCTCTCCGAGAACGTGAGGGAGGGGCGTCTGCTCGATGCCCTGCAGAACTTCGCGGCCCTGGCGCCGGTTGGCCTGGGGATCGCTCCCTACCTGGCGTCGTTTGCGACCCAGCACAAAGACGAGAACTTCCTCCAGAACGTCGCGTCACACTTCTCCTGGTCTTCGGGGCACCAGTTCAAATCTGGTGGGCGCTGTTGGATGACGGACACGTACCAGGACGTCAACGGCGTGGCGAAGATGATCCAGTTGCTGGCCCGGGAGGCGCACTCGGCGGGCTACCCGCTCGAGGTGCTCACCTCCGAGAAGGGTGGCAGCCGCTGCCCATGGCAGCGTAACTTCGAGCCGATCGGAGACTTTGCGGTGCCCGAGTACGAGATGCAGAAGGTCGCCTTCCCACCGTTTCTCGACATCATGGAGTACATCGAGAGCCGTGGATTCTCGGAAGTGGTCATCTCGACACCTGGACCGGTCGGCGTGGTCGGGCTGCTGGCAGCCAAACTCCTCGGACTCCGTGCGGTCGGTATCTACCACACGGACTTCCCCGCGTACGTTCGCAAGTACACCGAGAACGAGGGGCTGGTCAATCTGACCTGGACCTATCTCTCCTGGTTCTACGAACAGATGGATCTCATCTATGCGCCCAGCCAGGCGTACTGCGATCAACTCCAGGACGTGGGTTTCGAGCCCGAGCGGCTGGCGATTCTCAAGCGCGGCGTCGAGACCCCGCGTTTCTCACCGGCGAAGCGCAGCGAGAGCTTCTACGAGCGCTTCTCGGGATCGAGCTCGGCAGTCCGGCTGCTGTACGTCGGCAGGGTCTCCGAGGAGAAGAACCTCGGTCTCCTGCTCGACGAGTTTGCAGCGCTTCCAGAAGACCTGGACGCTCAACTCTTCATCGTCGGAGACGGTCCGGATCGAGACCTGCTTCAGGAGCGCTCCCCTCGCGGCGTGTTCTTCACCGGCTTTCTCGACGGCGAGGCTCTGGCTGTGGCCTACGCAAGTGCCGACGTCTTCGTGTTCCCGAGCGAGACCGATACCTTCGGCAACGTCGTGCTCGAAGCCCAGGCCTCGGGCCTGCCCGCGGTGGTCTCAAACAAAGGAGGGCCGCCGGAGCTGGTCGACGACGAGGGGACCGGCCTGATCGTCGATTGCGGGCAGCCGGGTGCACTCAGGGCTGCCCTCGAGCGTCTGAGCCGCGACGAGGCGATGCGACGCCGACTCGGCCGTCAGGCTCGAGAGCATGCGGCAGAGTACACGTGGGAGAGCGTGCTCGAGTCTCTCTGGCACGACTCGCCGACCTCCCGGTCCGCGGAGCCTCTGGGGCCCTGGAGTGTGGCGGCGTTCGATCCTGAGTCCGAGCCGAGGGTTGCCGCGAGCGCCAGCTGAAGCACTGAGCGCGGTCTCACGGCGCCGCGCGCCGGGCCTGCCGAGACAGCGATCCCGGGACAGATGGTGCCGGGGGCACGGCCCTCGGCGCGAGCTCCCTCCTAGAATTCCCTCATGCAGCTGTTCCTCGTGGACGGTATCGGTCCGTTCTTCAAACGCGCTCCAGGCCGCCGGCTCAACTGGTCGAAGATACCGTTCGAGTTTCTCGAGCGTGACGGAGAGGTCGATGTCGAGCTCCTGGCGGAGATTCGAGCCGAGTTCGACACGTTCTGCGGTCGCGTTTCCGCAGTCGGCTTCAACGCCATTTCGCTCGACGACGTCGCTCACCTGGCTCGCTGGTCGGGTTACGCACCCAGGCTGAGCGCGAAGATCGAGGTCTATCGTCGCGAGCTCGGTCGTTTTTTCGAGATCGCGGCCAACCATGGTCTGGACGTCTATCTGACCACCGACATCATGTTCTTCGTGCCGGAGCTCGAGGCCGAGCTCGGCGGCAATGTGCGTCGCATCGGCAAGTGGCT
This sequence comes from Thermoanaerobaculia bacterium, assembly GCA_028285365.1. Taxonomy (GTDB): domain Bacteria; phylum Acidobacteriota; class Thermoanaerobaculia; order Multivoradales; family Multivoraceae; genus JANQPS01. Next base: position 2,080 of record JANQPS010000040.1, read on the forward strand.
GGCAACAGCGTGTGCCCAGCTACTCGACGACTTCCCACAGATTGCCGGAGTGATCCTGCGCATCGGTGAGTCTGACGGTGTCGACGTCTCAGGCGACTTTCTCAGTCGTCTGGCTGTCAAGACACCCAAACAGCTGAGGCGACTGACGGAGACTCTCCTACCGGAGTTCGAGGCTCGGCACCGTCTCTTGATCGTGCGGACCTGGAGTGTGGGTGCGTACCACATCGGCGACCTGATCTGGAATCGACACACCTTCGACCAGACGTTCGGCGGCCTCGAGAGTCCGAGTCTCGTGCTGTCGATGAAGTACGGCGAGACCGACTTCTTTCGCTTCCTGCCGCTCAACAAGCTCTTCTTCAGGTCGAGCCACAAGAAGATCGTCGAGCTCCAAGCCAAACGAGAGTACGAGGGATTTGGCGAGTACCCGTCGTTCATCGGCTGGGACACCGAGCGCTATCGAGATCAGCTTGCCGGCGCGCGCAACATGATCGGGATGTCGGTCTGGTGTCAGACGGGAGGCTGGACCAAGTTCCGTCGCCGAGCGTTTCTCGAGCGCTCGGCGTACTGGATCGAGCTCAATACCGAGGTTGCGCTCGACGTGATGCGCGGGGCTTCGGTCGGCGAAGCCGTGCGCTCTTTTTGCCGGCGCCGGGCGTCGACCGCTGACTCACCCGAGCTCATCGAGAGTCGAGCGACCCACCTCGTCGAGCTCCTGCGTCTCTCGGACGATGTCATCTGCGAGCTGCTCTACGTCGACGAGCTCGCTCAGCAGAAGCTGTTCTTCAGGCGTCTGGGAGTTCCTCCTCTGCTGTCGGTCTACTGGGACAACATCCTGGTCAATCACGGGATTCGCAAGCTGCTCCGGGTGCTGGTCGAAGACGGCCCCGCCAAGATACGCCAGGGGCAGGCTGCCCTGGCCAAGATCGAGCAGATGATCGAGCTCGCGCCACATGCCGACGCCCCGATCGTAGACCTGGTCTTCCAATACCACACGTTCCGGATCCTGGCTGAGGCTCGTCGGTACTACTTCGAGCAGTTCGACGAGACCGTCTGTCGTCAGCTCGAGCAACTACGGGACCGGTACCGTCGCAAGTACGACCGGCACTACGAGGTCCATCTGGACTTCAGACCACTCAAGGTGCGATCGGTGCAGATCCAGCGTCTACTGAACCTCATCGTTCGTCGTCAGCGCGGTTATCGCAGGCTCGACCGTCTGCTCACTCTACGCCTGCTCAGCGCGATCTACCCGCTGTTGCGGCCCTTCTCGAAGAAGCTCGTGCCGCAGTTTGCGCGCGAGTCGGCGATGGGGGTCGACACTCTGTTCCGGTGATGATCGGACTCACGACCGGGCGCCGCGTCGATGGATCTTTTGCCGAAGGCGTGGCGGAGGCTGTGACCTCCGCCACGGCTCTGGACTCAGCGACTACTGGAAGTCGATCTTGAGGCTCAGGGTCGCCCACCAGGAGTAGATCTCCTCCTGGATCGTGCGATCGTTGAAGCCTTCGTAAACGCGGTACGGCTCGTCGGTGAGGTTGATGACGTCGAGCGCCAGTGCGATGCGGTTGGTCAACTGCTGGCGAGCCGAGAAGTCGAGGCGGGAGTGCTCGTCGATGATGTTGTCTTCGGCGGCCTCACCACCGACTTCGAGGATGCGGTCGCCGGTGAAGTTGTACGAGAGTCGGCCGGAGAAGCCGGCCTTTTCGTACGAGAGGGCCAGGTTGGCAACCTCGTCCGCCTGACCCTGAAGGCGAGTTGGCTCCCGCTCCGGATACTTGGACTCGGAGTCCGCGAGCGTCAGGTTGAAGTACAGGCCTAGACCGTCGAAAGGCGCCGGCAGGTTGCGAAAACGATTCTGGAACGCAAACTCGAAGCCGAGGACGTCGGCTCCGTCGCCGTTGAGCGGCTGGGTGACTTCGAAGATATCGCCGAGGCGACCTTCGTCGAAGTTGAAGGTGAAGATGTTGTCCGAGATGTCTTTGTAGAAGACGCCCGCCGAGATGATCCCGACGCTCTCGAAGTAGCGCTCATAGAGGAGATCGAGGTTGAGCGAGGTGGCGACCTCGAGGTCCGCGTTCCCGCGTTCGATCTCACCGTCTTCCTCGAGCAACAGCTCAAATGGGACCTGATCCGCGAACTGAGGCCTCGCGAGAGTGCGCGTGATGGCTGCTCGCACGTTCGACTTGTCGTCGAGCTCGTGTCGCAGATGGACCATGGGCAGGATTTCGGAGTAGTCCGAAGAGCCGATGATCGGCGTGAGGCCAACAAAGTCGCCCTCCTCGTCGAAGAGGAGCTCACTGGCGACGAAGTCGTTGTCGGTCTGCTCGTAGCGTAGACCGGCGATCACGGACGTCTTCTGACCGAGCTGGAGCTCGACCATGCCGTAGGCGGCCAACGTGTCTTGCGTGGTCTCGTAGTCTCCCAGGTCCTCCTCGAAGTCCTTCTCACCTTCGGCTCCTAGACCGTCGATGATCCGAGACGGCGCACTGGGGTCGGGAAAGATCCCGAGGTCGTACTGGCCGCCGAAGAAGGGCGTCGGGCTCTGGAAGTCCAGCTCGCCGAAGTCCAGCAGGAAGAGATCGTCTGCCTCGAACTCGAAGACCTCGATATTGCGGTTCTTCTCCTGAAAGCGTCCCTTGGCGCCGAATTTCCACAGCCCGCCGAACGAGTCGTTGCGATAGAAGGGCACTGAGAAGTCGAACTTGACCGCCAACTCCTCGTCGGTCGTCAGGTTGTCTTCAGCTGCGATGTCAGCGAGGACAAACCCGGAGATGTCCTCGTTGAGCGGATTTGCGCGGATGTTGCCCGGATCGATGGAGCCCGGGGAGACGTTGGGGGCGAACTCGACGTCTTCGAGTTCGAAGGTCGTGTCGAAGCGTCCAGGCTCTTCTTCCTCCGCATCCGACCAGCTGACTCCGTACTCGAAGAGTCGGCTGCCACCGAGCAGGGACGAGCCTCTCGCATTGATCGAGTTGATCTGCTGGACTTCGTAGCGGTCCTTGAGCTCGCGCTCGATCGCATTGTCGCTGACGGCTTGCGTGACCCGCCGCCTGAACTCCTGATCACTGAACTCGTTCCAGATCGTGCTGAGTCGCAGATCGTTGCTGTCGTTGGGCTGGTGATCGAGGGTGGCAGTCAGCCCATAGCGCTCTCGGGTGATCGTGTAGTCGCGCAGCTCGAGCTCGTCGAGCTCGCCGTCGTCGTAGCTGGGCTCGATGTTGTCGGAGCCGCGGTCGCTCTCGAACAGTGAACCCGCGACGGTGATGCCGG
>JANQPS010000042.1 GCA_028285365.1 Thermoanaerobaculia bacterium
GCAGCGACCGCATCAGCCCGCTGCGCTGCAGCCCGGTTCGGTGCCAGGGCACGGCGTCGACCAGCAGTTCACCATCGATGACGAGCAGCGTCAAAGACTCGGTATTGCGAGCGACAAAGCAGCGTTCCACGTTGCCGACGAGCGACTCGAGCGACGACGTGGCAATCGGATGTGTCGTCGGATAGATGCCGTACGACGTGATCGTGGTGCTCAGGTCGTGGATCAGAGCGTCGACGGCGAGCTCGGTCTCAGCCATGTCTCACCTCGTCCCAACGCCAACCAACTGTCACGGTCGCTCTGCTCTGGTGTCTCAAGAGGTCGCACCGCTCTCTGTTCTCGAGAGATCTCAAGAGGTCGCTCCGCTCTGGGCGAGCAGCTCCGCCGAGACTCGGCGTATTTCGGCATCACGAATCCGCAGTCCTCGCTCGAGCAGCGGACGGGCCGTCTCGGCCGGGTATCCTGACAACGACGCGTAGGCGGCGCGCCTCTCTTCGAGAGCATGTACGGTGACCCCACCGGCGAGGAACCGTCCCAGGGAATCGAGTGCCCTTGGATCCCCGATCTGACCAAGGCTCGCGATGGCTTGTAGTCGGAGCTCTCTTTGGCGGCCCAGAGGATCGAGGGGCGCGATCACCTCGAGCAGCGGATCCACAGCCGTCGCGACCCGCTCTCGACCGAGAGTGTGCACGATACGCAGCGCGACCTGCGGGTCCTGGTCACCGATCAGACGAGCCACGAGATCCGGACTCGGCCTGCGATCCAGCCTTACGATCGTGCGAGCGGCCTCCAATCGAACTCGCGAGTCGGCGTGCTCCAGAACCGAAACGACGCCCGGCAGAGCATCACGTCCGCGCATCGCGCCCAGCAGCCCGAGCATGTTGCGCACCACGAACCAGCGCGGATCTTTCAATCTTCGAGTGGCCTCTGGCACCACCTGGGTCGGGAAGGCCTCCAAGAACTCGATGAGGGCCCGCCGTCGACTGCGATCCTGCTCGTCGGCAACCAGATCGAGCAGCGTACTGATCAGCCTGTCACCGAGACTCTCGACGACCATCTCGATCTGTGCCCTCGACCCGGGACTGCGCATCAGGGAGTCGACGAGCAGCTCGGCAGTGCGCTCACCAGCGAGCCGTTCGATGCGCTCTTCGACCGCGGCTGCCGGTCCCGCATCGAGACTCCCCACGAGGCGCCGAAGATGGTTGACCAGCGCTGCGGCCGCTGCCGCTCGGTCTCCTTCCATGAGGTCCTCGAAGACCTTCCCGAGACGATCGAGAACCCCGCGATTGAGGTCTTCACTCAGACCTCCCGCCATGAGCATCGCCAGCTGGACACCCATCAGATCCGCGACTACGCGTTGCGGCGCCAGGCTCGGCTTCATCTGCTCGAAGCGATCAGGCCCGACCAGCTGTCGTCCGGGATCGCTCGGAAGTCTCAGGACGTAGTCGTCGACTTCGTCCTGAGCTCCGAAATCGAGATCGGTGGCAAGCGCTTGCTTCATGAGATCCGGCGACAGCCGAGGTTGACCAGGGGCCACCAGAGACGGATCTTCGAGGACCAGATCCCGCACCAGCCGCACGGCTCGATCCGAGAGTCTTACTTGCCGATCTCGGAGCTGGCGCAGGGAGCGCAGCAGATCGGGCGTCGGAGACGTTACGGAAAGCGCTTCCAAAGACTGCGGATCGGCTTCTTCACGAGCGAGCTGCTCCAGAGCTGCCTCGAGCACGGCGCCCCGCAGCTCGGCCGGGATGGCTCCCAGGAGCTCCCCGACCTGACGGACCAGGAAGTCGTCGCGAGCGCCGTCGACATCGAGATGTTCGGTGATCGCATCGCCGAGACTCCGCGCGACGATCTCACCCTCGCCCGCCGCGGTCGCCTCCTTGATGACCTCCAGCACACTGGCGAGATTGACTTCACCGTGAAGATCCCCGTCACCGGCGCGACGCCGCAGCTTTTCTCTCAGAATGCGATCCCAGAGGGACTTGGGGCGCTCGGGGTCTTCCTCGTCCTCGACCTCGTCCAAGGTGCTCGTGGCGACTACCGAGGAGTAATCGACGTCCTCGAGCGTCAAGCCATGGACGCCGGCGTCGCGCAGCTGGTCGCCGAGGCTGCTCCCGTACTGTTCTTCGTCTTGCGTCTTGAGAGCGAGGAGCAAAGACTCGAGGTCCTCAGCCGACACGCCCACCTTGAAGCTCACGATACCCACGTTGCGCAGGTGCAGAGCCTCGGCCAGCTGTTGAGCACCCATGGAATCGATCCGGGCGTCACCCAGCAGCAGGGCATCTTTCGAGACGCCGACGACCAGAGCCTCGCCACTGCACAGACCTCTGACCATCGACGCGGCGTTCTCGAGCACTCCCTGGCGTGCCGGATGCCCGACCGGATACAGCGTCAGCCGCTTCCAGGCCTGGTTCAGGTCGTTGACGAAAGCCTCCACGGCTTCGACTTCCGGATAGATAGCCACCTGGCGATACTACTCAAGACCGCGCGAGAAGCTCCTACCGACGACTCGAATTGCCTCGGTCTCGGTCCAGCCCTCCGAAGGACTGTTCTAGACCTCGAGCCCCCAGCGACTCGGAGCTCCTCGGTCGCTCTCCAGCGATCTAGAGCCTGCGCAGCACGTCTCGAGCCCTCTCGAGATCGGCGGCAAAACGCTGCGGCGGAGCCTCGGCCACGAACCGCTCGAGCTCTGCGCGAGCGAGGTCGTTGCGGCCCACAGACGCCGCCACCATGCCGAGGTTGAGGCGGGCATCGTGCATCTGAGGACTGAGCACGAGAGCCTTTCGCCAGGCATCGATCGCGGATGCAGCGTCTGAGTCCTCTTGCCAGGAGAGAACACCCGAGAGATTCCAGATTGCAGCCGACTCGACCCCGAGGCGAAGCGCGGCGTCGAGAGTCACTCGCGCCTCCTCGGGCCTTCCGGAGCTCAGGAGGATCGTTGCCAGAGTCTCGCGAGCCCTGGGGTCTTCCGGATGGCGCTCGACGGCTTCCTGGAGCTGGCCCACGGCCTCACTCGGCCGCCGAGCAGCCATCAAAGCCCGCGCGTAGTCGAGCCGGTACTCCAGGACGCCGGAACCCGCCAGCTCTCGAAACAGCTCGAGAGCTCGACCGAGCTCCCCGGTGTCCGCCAACATCTTGGCGAGCTCATGGCGCAGCGGCGCCGAAGCGACTCCGTCGCGCTCGGCCGCGAGCATGACCTCTCGTGCCTGGCCTCGTTCGCCCACGAACAACAGCAACCGGGTCAGCGCCGTTCTTAGGTCTCGATCCCTAGGCGACGCCTCGATCTGTTCGCCGATCGCTCCCACACCCTCGGACGCGAGCGACCGCACGTCCTCAGGCCACGCTCCCCTCGCCATCGCCACGCGCGTGCGCAGCAGCCAGTCGCTCGGTTCCGGCTCACGCTGGAGGTCGTCAGCGGACTCGTCGAGTAGCGCGCCGAGCGAGCCGCTGCGCTACTCG
>JANQPS010000052.1 GCA_028285365.1 Thermoanaerobaculia bacterium
CCGGCATACGGAAAGCCGCTCTGTTGCGAGGCCTCGTCGATGGCGTCGAAGACCTCGAGAGATAGACCCGAGTAGATCTTGACGAAGTCGTAGCCCGCGTCTTGCTGTTGCCGAACCAGAGTCGCCGCGTCGGCGGGATCGCTCAGCGCCTCAGTTGCGTAGTGAATCGGCACGGGTCCGTCGACGATGCGTCCGCCGACGTAGAGACTCGGTCCCGGCGTGAGCCCCTTCTCTACCCGATCGCGCAGCTCGAGCAGCGAAGGTTCGCCCCACAAAGCCCGCATCCAGGTGATGCCGTTGGCCAGGTAGAGCATCAGATCGTCATCGGTCATGGGATGGCCGTGCATCTCGGCGAGTCCGGGAATCAAAAAACGACCTTGACCATCGACGACATCGGCGCCCGACGGCACCTCGACGTCTTCTGCTGGGCCGAGGTCGCGGATCCGGCCGTTCTCGATCACGACGGTCTGATTCTCGAGGATGCCGGGTGACGCCATCGGAATCACGCTGATCGAATGGAAGACCGTCATCGGGCTGTCTGCGTCCGTCGCATCGTCGGTCTGGCAAGCCGACAGCAGGGAGATCATGACGATGAGCAATAGGACTGGAGCAGAGCGGCGATGACGCATGTGTCTATGATCCTCCTTGGGCGGTCTCGAACGTCGTCGCCTGGTTTGCGAGCCGCTTCTCGAGGTCCTCGAATGTCCACCAGTGCCCTCGGTGGAGTACACCCTCGAGCTGCCACAGGGCGTCGAGGCTCTCGAGAGGGTCATCGCGCAGCAGGATGAGACTGGCGCGCTTGCCAACGCTCACCGTACCGCGCTCGGTTTCGATCCCGAGTGAGACGGCAGCGTCGAGGGTCGCGGCTTGGAGCACCTCGAACCGTGTCAGTCCAGCTTCCTCGAGGAGTTTCATTTCGTCGATCGGTGTGAAGCCAGGAACCCATGCAGGGACGACGGCGTCGGTTCCGACGAGGATCCCAGCGCCTGCATCGTGCAGCTCACCGATCAGACGCTGCTGGTCTGGCAGGACCTCTCGCAGGGCAGCTTTGGATTCTGGGGAGAAGATGGCGTCGAGTGCGTTCGCGTTGCGAACGGCTTGCTGCATCGTCGGATGCACCTGGGCAAACCGCGGGTGATCTGCGAGCGCGGCTCGGGCGTCGGCGTCGAACAGGAAGCGACTGATGGCGAGGGTAGGGGTGTTCCAGGTGCCCGCGAGCCGCGTGCGATCGACGAGCTCGGCGCGCCGCTCGTCGCTCATCTCCGCGATGGAACGAAAGCGCTTTGCCGAGCGGCCGCCGTTTGCGGCGAGCTCGTCGAGTCCAAGGCCGTCGAAGTCGTAGCCACGCAGATGCTCGATGCTCGTCATGCCCGCGGCGAGGGCTGCGTCGATGCCGACTTCGAACGGCACGTGTCCGATGACCGGCAGATCATGTCGCTCGGCAGCGTGGACCACGGCCGCGAAGACGTCGGCCGACAGCGTGTGGTACGTCTTGATACCCCAGTAGCCGTCGCGTGCGTAGCCCGCGATGAGAGGCTCGACCTCGACAGGGTCTGTCATCTTGGTCGAGAAGCCCCACACGGCGTTGACGCCTTCGAGCACTGGACTCGTGAAGTAGAGATCCGGGCCGAGGACCTCCCCGGCCTCGAGTGCCTTGCGGAACTCGAAGTGGGCCGGGCTGCCCCCCGTGTCGCGCAACAGCGTGACGCCGGTCGCGAGATAGAGCAGGAGCTGGTTGGCGGCCGCACGGCTCGCCCCGCTTGCGGGCTCGCCGTCGGCATACCCGGAGATGTGGGCATGCATGTCGGAGAGGCCGGGTAGCAGGTAGCCGCCGTCGCCGTCGACCCGGAGAGCCTCGTCTGGAGACGACGGGGAAGTCGACATTGGCGTCGACAGGGTGCCCGCTGCTCCGATGGCGGCGATGACGCCGTCTCGCACCAGCACGCTGTGATTCGCGAGCATCCGCTCCGAGTCCATCGGCAGAACGTGCACGTTGTCGATCAACACGGTCTGCTGGGCGGCGCCCGGTTTTGCCAAGCAGAGCGCGAGCAGGACCGCCAGAAGCAGCAGCGAGCGTGGACGTCTTGACGGCTCGATCATTGGTGGTCTGATCTCAGCGACGAGCGATGCCTCAGAAACGAACCCGAGCCCTGACGCCGTAGACCGAGGGGTCGCCGACCGTGAGCAGAGGAGGAAAGAACAAGCTCGGCAGAATGCCACCGGTCAGGTAGTCCTCGTCGAGTGCGTTGTCGGCGAACAGACCGACTTCGAGGTCGCCGTTTTCGATGCCCGCGTAGAGATTGACGACAGTATAGGCGTCGGCGACGAGCAGGTTGGTGACGTCGAACGGGCGCTCGCCCACGTGGTTGACGTCCGAGCGAATGCGCCAGGCCCACTGGCTCTGGCCGACCGGACGCAGATACTGCGCCGAAAAGCTACCGGAGAAGTCAGCGGCGTAGACGAGCTCGTTGCCGGAGAGGTCAGGGTCGAGGCCAAAAGGTGCGGCGCTGAGCGCGTCGAGGTACTCCGTGTACTCGGTGTCGAGCACCGACATCGATAGTGACAGGCTGAGTCCGGCACGGCTGCTGTAGCGGCCCGCGAGCTCGACACCTTTGACCTCGGATTCGCCGGCGTTGCTGATGAAGCCGACGAGTGTGGACAGTGACGTCTGGATCTGCTGGTCCGTCCAGTCCATGTAGAAGGCGGCGGTCTCGTAGGTGAAACGCCGATCGGCGCTCGATCCCTTGAGTCCGACTTCGAAGTTCGAGACGAACTCGGAGTCGTAAGCCAGGGGCGCTCCGTCGGCAACCGCGGCGGCCGAGTTCGGCCCGCCGGCGTGGTAGCCGCGCGAGAAGGTCCCATAGACGTGGTAGAGCGCGTCTTCGGGACGATAGGAGAGCGTCACGTTGGGCAGGACCTCCTCGAAGTCGGCTTCTTCGAAGGTGTTGGTCAAGTTGTTGATCTCTTTGCGGTCCTCTCGGTCGTAGCGCAACCCCCCGGACAGATAGAAGTCGTCGGTCAGGGCGACCTCGAGGTTGACGAAGACCGCGGCGTTGTCCGTCTCGCCAGTGGTGTCCTGGATGAACGGGCCGTTGTCGAAGGAGAGGAATCTGTCGCGCTCGTTCTCGAAGTAGTAGGCGCCGACCAGCCACAGGACGCGCTCGGAGTTGGTCGAGGTCAGCCTGAGCTCCTCGCTGAAGCCTCGGTTGTCGATCGTGACGTCGAAGAAGTCGCCGAAGAAAGACGGTCCGGGTGTGCGCGTGACGTCGGTGATGATGCTCGTGCTCTGATCGGCGAAGCCGGTGATGCTCACCAGTTCGGCGAATCCGAGCTGAACCGTGGTGTTGATCACGAACGTCGATTCCTCGCGATCGAATCCTCCCAGCACGTCCTGGCTGACGGTCTGATCGAAGTCGTTGAAGTCGACCCGCCCGTCGCGCACGTCGACCAGTGAGGGTGGGTTGGCCGAGAAGAAGGCTGATGGGACGTGTGACGGGTCGCCTGCGCCATCGTCTGCTTCGTTGTGGTCGACCGTTAGGTTGAAGGCGACAGAGCTCGTCGGATTGAAGGACAAGCGGAAGCGAGCGTTGAGGTCTTCTTCTTCATTGACGTCGGACTCGTTGGTCACCGTGTTGTCCATGAAGCCGCCGAAGTTGCGATAGCCGAGGGCCAGGCTTGCTCCTAGCTTGTCGTTGGCCAACGGACCGGAAATCGACCCCTGAACGAGGTAGCTGTCGCGCGTTCCGGCCTCGGCTGACAGCCCGCCGGCCAGAGAACTGCTCGGAGGTTTGGTGACGAAGTTGATGACGCCGCCGATCGCGTTGCGTCCGTACAGTGTTGCCTGGGGACCGCGCAGAACTTCGATGCGCTCGAGATCGAACAGGGTGGCGTTGTTTCCGGAACGGTTGAAGCCCAGGGTGAAGCCGTCGATCAAGATCTGCACGGTGGGATCGGCAAATCCGAAAGGCGTGATACCGCGGATCGACGGTGAAGCCGTCTGCCGACCAATCGTCTCCGCGTAGACCAGCCCCGGTGTCATCTGGGAGAGCTCCTGGACACCCACCATGCCGCTGTCTTCGATCAACGTGTCGGAGATCGCCGAAATGCTGAGCGGCACGTCCTCGAGGTTCTGTTCACGCTTTTGGGCGGTCACCGTGATCGCTTCCGCGAACGTCTCGTCGTCGTCCTGATCGTCGCTCGTGTCCTCCTGTGCAAAGCCCACAGTCGCAGGGAGAAGCGCGAGGCAGATGGTCAGGAAGAGGTGGATGGCGGGGTTGGAGCGCGGGGCGGTCGCGTTGGGTGAGACGGCTTTCGTGAACATGCGGGGACTCCTCTCTGGGTCGGCGAGCCTGAGGTCAACAGCCGAGAGCTGCAGCAACTCGACCGTGGCCCGGCGAACCCGCGATCGCTCACGGTCTCGTTCGAGATTCGTCCAGGCCAGGAAGAGCTGTGCTTGTGGGTACGTAGCAAGCTACAGAAAGTCGCTGACGTACACTTGGCAAATCAGACGAATAATTGTCATAGCCGAACCTAATTGGGCTGAATCAAGAAGAATCGGGGCCAAACGCCATGAGTGATCACCCGTCGCCCCTCGACTCCCCCACCATTCACGTCACCGACGGCACGGTTCTCGGTGCCCGCACAAAAGAGCTCGAGCGGCGGATGCGGGCCGGAGTCGGCGAGCCCGACCCCCACGATCCCTCCACCGATCTGGGCACTGAGCACCGCTTGTCGCTCGACCCGGAAGGCTCCGGAGCGGTTGGTGGACTGCGCACCTACGTCAACGAGGAGGTTGGGCGGGGCTATTGGGACTTCATCGAGGTCGGTCCCGGCTTCTTCACGAGCATCACCGATGCCGTCTATGCGTGTGGACAGCGGATGTGGCTGCCGGCCGAGCGGCTCGTCAAGATCCGGGTCCTGTGCTCGGGATCGATTCGGATGTCGGCCAGCGGATCGGTGCTCGCGGGTGGTACCGCTGTCGTTCAACTGTTCGGCGGCGGGGACCCCACGGAGTACTTCGTCGAGTCCGACGAGCCTCTCCGCATGGTCGTGCTCCACCTTCTGCCCGAGAGCCTGGGCCCGTTGGGCGTGAGCCGCGCGAGCCTGCCCGCCGACATGCGCATTCTGGTGGAAGATCATCCGACGCCGGACTTCGAGTTTCCGCTCGAGGCGAGCGCCAAGCTGGTGCGTATCGCACGCGAGATCGTCGAGTCCCGCGATCGACTACTGGGCGAGCTTCGTCAGACCTACGTGCGTGGCAAAGCGCGCGAGTTACTGTGCGAGGTCCTCCTGCGTCTTCGGCCATTGAGTGACACGCGGGCCGGTCAGAATCGCTATCGGCAAGGTGACATCGTGCGATTGCACGAGGCGCGTCGCATTCTGGCGAGCTGCCTCGACGACCCGCCGAGCATCGATTTGCTCTCGCGCATGGTGGCGATCAACCGCACCAAGCTCAAGGCAGGCTTCCGTGAGTTCTTCGGCGAGACGATCCAGCAGTACAAGACTCGTGTGCGACTCGACGAGGCCCTGCGGCTGATCGAGGAGACCGAACTCTCGATGGGCGAGATCAGCAGACGAGTCGGCTTCAGTCACCCGTCGAACTTCAGTCAGGTCATGAAGCGGCACTTTGGCGTGAGCCCGCTCGAGCTGAGGCGAGGCTCCTGACGCCGAGTCGCCCTCATCTCGGACCGTCAGTCGGCATCTGGGTGCCCTCGATGCGACGGTCCATGCGACGCAGTACAGCCGGTCGTACGATTCCTGTCGCACGGCTCGTGACGAGCGTTGGACGAAGGCTGCGACACGGTGTTCCTCTAGCTGCACTTCGAGGGCCCCCGGCGAAGCACGAGCTCTATGCTGGCCAGCAGCCAGCAGCCAGCAGCCGGTCTGGGGAGACACCTTCATCTCGCGAGGAGTCGTC
>JANQPS010000057.1 GCA_028285365.1 Thermoanaerobaculia bacterium
AGCGAACCAATTCGAGGCGTCGCGCCTCGAAGTGGTTCGCTTCGACGAATCAGAGCACCTGGCGCGCGTCAAGGCGCTCGCTACTGCGTACAACACTCACCGTGACGGTACCGTCGCGCGCGACGACGACAGCTGGGCGAGCTCGCTGCTTCTGGCGGGGAATCCGGTCGAGGAGTTCCTGCTGGCTCAGGGGCCGAGTGACTCGGAACCCGCGGCGTTTCTCAGGGGCTGCCTGTTCTCTGGCTCCTGGCTGGCGCTCGAGTGGGCACGCGACATGGACTCCGCGGATGTTCTGGCCGAGTTGATGGCGACGACCCTCAACGCCATGGGAGTGGGCAAGATCCGCATGCCGATGCCGGCGGATCCGCTCCTCGAGGCGGAGCTGGATCGTCTGGGGCTGCGCATGCTGCCCGTCATGCCGGGTCGCGAGCCGCTGTCGGTGTGGATGCTGCGATGCCTCGCTCCAGAGGCACTCGCCAGCCGGCTCGGGGTCGAGACTCCCGACGGTTCACCGGCTGAGCAGCTGGCGACGCTGTTTCCCAAGAACCGGTTTCACTACTGGGCCGCGGATCGCTTCTAGAGGGGTTCTCAATGGGCTGTGGTGGCTACCACAGCCCTTTGAGAACATCACCCCGGCCAAGCGCCCCTTCGGGCGCGGCCTCGGACGGGGAAGACCCGTCGTTCGTGGCGTGTTCGTGCCTCCACGATGACGTTTGTCGGGTCAGGCCCCATCGGTGCATGGTCGCGGGGTAAGCGGCCGCATCCGCTACTTCTGAGAACATCACCCCGGCCAAGCGCCCTAGCGGGCGCGGCCTCGGACGGGGAAGACCTGTTGCTCGTGGCGTGCTCGTGCCTCCAAGATGGCGTCTTGGCGGGTCGGTTCTCGTTGGAAACCGCTGAGGAGCGTCGCATGGCTCTTTGTACCTGGTCGGATGGCTTGCTCCGGCCTTGTGCCGACCCGTCGAATGGCGGTGACGGAGCACCTCTCCGAAACTCACGTCCACTCCACGTCATGGTCGCTTGACTCTGACGCGGGGGCAGGGTTTAGTGTCCTGTCCGTCCTGGCGAGCGGGCCTTTCGAGCGACGGTTTCCGTCGAGTTCCGTGGCGGGTGTCCCAGGAGCACTCGAATCAACCGATTGGATTGTCGAGACTCGAAATCACTGGGAGTGCAGAGAGATGTCGTGACATTTGTCACGAATCTTTGGGTTGGGTGTCCCGTAGGGTGATCTAGACATGAGCGAATCTGAAAAACAGCGTCCCGACCTCTCCGTGCTCCGCATGGATCGGGACGAGAGTGACCTGGTGCCGCGGCGCTCGTTCCCCTTTGTGCCGCTGCTGGTGCTGCTGGCTTTGATCGCCGGTGGAGTGTGGGCGGCGAGGACTCTTCCGCTTCCGTTCTTGTTGCCGGAAGTGGAGACGTCCGTCGTACAGAAGCTCACTCCGACCGAGGCATCGACGGTGCTGACCGCGACGGGCTACACGTACGCGCGATCCCGAGCCGCCGTAGGCGCCAAGATCATCGGTCGGATCACAGAGCTGCGGGTCGACGAAGGAGACAGCGTTCGCAAAGGGCAGCTGATCGCCATACTCGACAGCGCAGATATCGAAGCCGGCGTGCGACGAGCGCAGACGGCGTTGCTCGAGACCAAGGCTCGACTGGCTGACGCCGAGCGCGAAGAGGCCCGACAACGTCGCATGGTCGAGGCCGAGGTGGCGCCGTCCGCGGATCTCGACGCCGCGGTGACCGCGCTCGAGATCGCCCGCGCGCAAGTGGGCTCCGCCGAAGCCGCGCTCGAGTCAGCCGAGGCCCAGCTCGAGTACACCGTGATCACCTCGCCAATCGTCGGCGTGGTGATTCAGCGCAACGTCGGGGTCGGCGAAATGGTGGCTCCGGGTGGTTTCACCTCGCAGCAGTCGACCGGCGCCATCGTACGCATCGCAGACCCTTCGTCGCTCGAGATCGAGGCTGACATCAACGAGAGTTTCATCGCACGCCTGCAGCTGGGTCAGCCGGCGTCGATCAGAGTCGACGCCGTTCCGGACGAGACCTACTCCGGTCGACTGAGACAGATCGTGCCGACCGCTGATCGGCAGCGGGCAGTGGTCGAGGTCAAGGTGGCGATCGACGACCGAGACGAACGTCTCGTGCCGGACATGAGCTGCTCGGTGACCTTCCTGGAGGAAGACGTCGATCGCAGTGAGCTCCAGGCTGCCGAGCCCGAGGTGTTGGTCAAGGCGGCAGCGGTGGTGAGCGAAGGCGCCAATCACTTCGTTTTCCGACTGACGGACGGGGAGGTGAGTCGCATCGTGGTCGAGCTCGACGAGAAGGTCGACGAAGACACGTGGCGAGTTGCCTCCGGTCTCGTCGGCGGTGAGACCGTGATCATGGATCCGGACGCGGAACTGGCCGATGGCGACCGAGTTCGCGAGGCCAGTTGAGCCGGGTCTGCGAGGCCCTTCGACTGTACGCCGAGCTTCTGAGCGTCCAAGTACTGAACGCCTGAATGTAGTGAATCCAAGCGTGGGGAGATTTCATGTCTGACGAACGGCAAACAGCAAAGACCATCGTTTCGGTTCGTGACGTCACGAAGAGTTACAAGCGCGACAGCTTCGAGGTCAAGGTGCTCTCCGGAGTCAGCCTGGAGGTCGCCGAAGGTGAATACGTCTCTTTGATGGGGCCGTCCGGAAGCGGCAAGAGCACGTTGCTCAACCTGCTTGCCGGAATCGACCGTCCAACCTCGGGTGACATCGAGGTTGCGGGCCACAGTGTCGTGAGACTCAACGACAGCCAACTCGCCCGCTGGCGGCAGCGACACGTGGGCTTCATCTTCCAGTTCTACAACTTGATTCCAGTGCTCACGGCATTCGAGAACGTGGAGCTGCCGCTGACGCTGGCGAAGCTCAACAAGTCCCAGCGAGCTGCCAAGGTCAGGACCGCTCTCGAGGTCGTGGGGCTGGGCGATCGGATGAAGCACTATCCGCGTCAACTCTCGGGCGGTCAGGAACAGC
>JANQPS010000063.1 GCA_028285365.1 Thermoanaerobaculia bacterium
CGGCGGCGGTGCCGTCGCAGGACTCGCCCTGGCCGTGGTCTTGACCCGGCCCATGGACCAGCTCCTCTACGACGTCGGGTCTACCGATCCGTTGAGTTATGCCGCCGCGCTCGGCGCAGCCCTACTGGTCGGGGTGCTCGCCGCAGCCGTGCCGGCTCGGCGCGCGGTGAGCGTGGATCCAGTCCGCGCCATGCGTGCCGAACCCTGACCTCGTCACTGCATCGTCACTGCGATTCGCGCCTCAGGAGCTATTCACGACCCGGGGCGACGCTCAGCAGCAGGGAGGTCAGGTGTTGAGCCAGTCGCCCCCCTTGAGGACCACGAAGCTCAAGATGCGCTCTTGTGCGGGCAGTACCGTGATGCGCAGCTTCTGCCCGACGACAAAGTCGTCGAAGACCAGCTTCTTGCGTCCGTTGAACTCCTTCTTGTTCTGAGCGCGAATCCGCACGTCGTCGGCTAGCTGTACCTCGATGCGACCTGCACCGTCCTCTTCGGGCTGAAGCGCCAGCCGACGACCTTCGAGCACGTCGACCACGGTCGCTTTGACCACGATGGTTGCAGTCGCTGGATCTCGACCAGCGTCCGGCCGCGCAGCATTGGACCGTGTGGACGCCATGGCGACCGCTGACCACAGCAGGCCAATCGCCACGAGAGTTGAGGTCACTGTGAGTGCTGGACGCGATGGTTTCGACATATCGGGATCCTCTCGGCGCTATCAGGAGTTCTTGGGGAGCAGGCTCTGATGACTCCAGTCGCCCGAAGGTCGATCCGGAGCTCGCCAGATCAATCCGAGGTCGACTTTCGAACGGATACGGTATCGCCACCCACACGGTTCACTCGAATCGCTGACTCGACGACGAGCGCTCGACCGCATGGCCCCTGACCTGGGGCCCCCAACCCATGGACCAGGTGCGCCACGTACGAAGCCCGGCCAGAACATCGTGAGCAGAGCTCCAGCAGCCACAAACCAACCGACATCGGGTCTGGGACTCCTCGTTGTTGCGGCCGCCCTCCAGGCAGCTCTCTACGTCGTTCTCTCTCGTCATCAGGCAACGAGCGATGGTTACGGCGTCTTCGTCTTCCTGGGACTCATGGTCGCGCTCTTCCTCATCTACGGAGTCGTGGCCTTGCCCATCATTCGCCGCAGGCGCGCACGAGAGCGACGCCTGAGCATGGCCATCATCTTCGGCGCCGCCGTCCTGTTTCGAGTCATCATGGTCTTCGCGGGCCTTCCCGCCAACGAGCCGTTGACGGCGCTCGAGCGAGACCTCGGAGGCCAGGAGTCGGGCTACGAGACCTTCCTGCTGTTCGACAACGACGCATGGCGCTACCTCTGGGACGGAGCGGTTCTGCTGGGCGGCGAAAGCCCCTACGCGTCGAGTCCGCTGGAGCTCGAGGAGGAGTATCTCGAGTTCGACGCCCCTCGAAGCCAGCGCCAGCAGCTGCTCACCAGGCTTTTCGAGGAGACGCTGTGGGTCGAGATCTACGACAACCTCAGCTTCACGAGCTATCGGACCGTCTATGGCCCGGTGGCGCAGGCGTTGTTTGCTCTGAGCAATGCGGTGAGTCCCGGGAGCATGTTCGTCTGGAAACTACTGCTGGTGACCCTCGATCTCGTGACCTGCGCAGCCGTGGCAACCCTGGCCGTGCGCTGGCAACGACCGGGTGCACTACTTCTCTACGCCTGGAATCCACTGGTCATCAAAGAGGTCGCGGGCTCAGGCCACGTCGACGGCCTGCTCGCTCTTCTTGTGGTCCTGGCGCTTCTGGCTTCGAGCCACGAACGCCACGTTCTGGTCGGGATCACCGTGGGGCTTGCCGTTCTCACCAAGCTATCGAGCCTGCCCGTCCTCGCGGTCTTTGTGGTGTGGACCTGGATGAGCCGCGGACTTCAGTCGACGCTGCTAGCGAGCACTGCAGCTGGTGCCACGATCATCTTCGGCTTTGCGCCGTTTGCGAGAGACCTGGCTGCCATCATCGATGCCCTCGCAGTTTTCGCCCGTGAGTGGATGTTCAACCCCGGCCCGTGGCTGCTCGCACGACGGCTGGGAGGTCTCTTGAATCTGGACGGCTGGGGCTTCGCCAACGCCGCGGCGGCGCTGGTGCTCATCACGGCTCTCGCGTTCTGGGCGAAACGGACCCTGGACATCGAGGCCCCCAAGCCTCGCACTCGCCACGCCCCAGACCCCCTGTTCGTCGGGGTGATGATCGCAACTGGTGTCCTGGTCTGGCTGAGCGCAACCGTCAACCCGTGGTACCTGGTCGGCGCGCTGCCGGTGGCTG
>JANQPS010000090.1 GCA_028285365.1 Thermoanaerobaculia bacterium
GCCGTCTGAGTGGCGAGCGAGTCACAGTGCGACGTCTCGGGACGGCGGGGCTCGGATTCGAGCTCGCCGTGGATCGTGAGATCATGCGCGCCATCGAAGAGGGGCTGTCGACGGACGCGCGCTGGGGGCCTCTCCTGGTGTGGCGTTTGCCGCCACCCCCCGGATTCGCTTCGTCTACGACGCCGGTGCCGCTCGATTGAGCGCCCAGTCGTACTCGAAGAAGCCCAGCTTGACCGCGTTTTCCTGCTCGTAGACCCAGTCCTGGATGCGTTCGGGTGCGTAGTCGAGCACGAACTCCAGCAGCGTTTCGGCGCGTGGCGACGCGTTCTCAGCAGTGAAGTCGTCGCCATACCAGTCGAGCAGGCGCGACGTGCGCAGCTCACCGTCCTGGACATCCAGAAACTTCGGGGTCGCAAAGAAGGTCGTGGTCCACTCCTCGAGCTGGTCGTCGATCGCTTCGCCAGTGAACGCCCACGGTGGGAGCGGGGCGCACGACATCGAAGCGCAGTTGACCGCCATGTGGATGCGGGGGTCGTTGTAGTAGGGGCGCAAGAGGTTGTGCTCGAGGTTGTCGAGGGTCACGTCGAAACCCCCGAACCGGTGGGTGCGCGTATCCCACACTCCGCTGATCTCGCGAATGGACTCGACGTCGGGGTGGTCGAGAATCGACTGGATCGTGTAGGCGTTGTACGCATTGATGATCAACGCCTTGAGGTGTGGTCCGCTCAATGAGGCGAGATCCGCCTGGGCGACGCGTTCGAGGTAGCTGTCGAGCTCGGCGCGACGGGCCGCAAAGACATCGTAGTCGGCCAGGCCGCCACGGACCCCTTGGGCCAAGAGCGTCGTGAGGTCGTCATGCGAGAAGGTTTTGGTACCTGTAGCGATGGCGGCGGCGATCTGATCGCCTATAGGTCCCTCGGCGGCTTTGCTCTTCGGCGCGCACGATGCGGCAACGGTGATGACGGACGCCAGGAGACAAAGCGCTATGACTTGCGACGGGGAGTTGGCTGGACGGCTCATGACGTCTCCGGTTGCTTCTCGAGGGACGAGCGTGACGGGCCCGTTCGATCGGACGGTTCCTTGGCCGTCTTGCTCAGAGTCTACGTTTGGACGCGACCGTTGGACTCATCCAATGAACGTATCGCCGGCAGTCGTCGATTGGGCGCGCGGTGGGGGCCGTTCGGCGCGCATGGAGTCAGATCGGGACGCCTGAGTCCGCACACCTGGTACGCTGCCGGGCGCTCGTCGATTGACTCCTTGTCCGACCCGGAGACCTGACCGATATGCAAGCCAACCTTCGGCCCCCGACCCCCCAGCGCGCGACGGTCGCGTTCTGGGTGCTGCTGTGCCTGATGGTCGGCGGCTCGACGTTGCCGGCCGTCGCCCAGGCCGATCTCACGTACGAAGACTTCGAACCGGAATCGACGCTCGTGGTACCCGAGAACCCGCTCACGCGGTCGAAGTTCCCGTTTGTCGACGTACACGCCCATCAGTTCCGCATCGGCAGTTCTTCGGAGGGTGAGGTGCGTGACCTCGTCGATCAGATGGACGACATGAACATGGCCGTCATGGTCAATCTCAGTGGTGGCAGCGGCGCTGGCTTCGAATCGGCTCATCGCGCAACCGAGAAGGTGTCGAATCGCATCGTCCACTTCTCCAATGTCGACTTCAGTGACGTCGATTCGCCAGGCTGGGGAGAGCGCTGGGCCAATCAGTTGGCCAAAGACGTCGAGAACGGCTCGGTGGGGCTCAAGATCTACAAAAACCTGGGCATGTTCGTCACCGACTCGGAGGGTAACCGCGTCGCAACCGACGACCCGCGCATCGATCCCGTTTGGGCCAAGGCTGGCGAACTCGGGATTCCGGTCCTCATCCACACCGGTGAGCCACGATCGTTCTGGGCACCGTGGAACGGCAACAACGAGCGCTGGCTCGAGCTCAAGCAGTTTCCCAACCGCCGCCGTGACGACGCGACGCGCTTTGCGTCGTTCGAAGAGACGATGGCCGAACAGCATCGGGTGTTCAAGAGACACCCCAACACGAACTTCATCAACGCGCACCTCGGTTGGCTCGGCAACGATCTGGACAGACTGGGTCGGCTGATG
The DNA here is from genome assembly GCA_028285365.1 of Thermoanaerobaculia bacterium. Taxonomy (GTDB): domain Bacteria; phylum Acidobacteriota; class Thermoanaerobaculia; order Multivoradales; family Multivoraceae; genus JANQPS01. The sequence continues at coordinate 2,106 of JANQPS010000090.1, forward strand.
GACGAGATGCCCAACATGTACACCGAGATCGGCGCTGTGCTCGCCGAGCTCGGGCGTCAGCCACGCGCCGCACGTGAGTTCTTCATCAAGTACCAGGACCGTGTGCTGTTCGGCAAAGATTCGTGGGAGCCCAGTGAGTACTACGTCTACTTTCGCGCACTCGAGACCGCCGACGAGTACTTCGACTACTACCGTCGTCGCCACGCGCATTGGAAGATCTATGGCCTCGATCTGCCCGACGAGGTGCTGCGCAAGGTCTACTACGGCAATGCGCTGAAGATCATCCCCGGCCTCGACGCCTCGCTCTTCGAGTGAGGGCAGACCAAGAGAACCTCTCGAGTGAGTCCAACTGACGGCAGGCTCGCCTGCATCGCGACCTGTCCGCTCGGACTCGAAGAGCTGGTCGCTGGCGAGCTGACTGAGCTCGGCTATGACGCGGATTCTCCTGGTCGTGCGTCGGTAGCCTTTCGCAGCGACTGGCAGGGATGCGCCGATGCGAATCACTGGCTGCGTACCGCAAGCCGAGTGCTGGTGGAGCTGGGCTCGTGGGCGGCTCGCGACGATGACCAACTGGCGCGAGGCGCCTACGCGCTGGTCGCTGGCGCCCGGGAGTGGAACGGGCTGAACGTTTCCGATCTCTTCGACCCGGCACGGACCCTGGCCGTCTCGGCGTCGAGCAGCCGCTCAGCGATCAGGGACGTCCGCTGGATCGCGCAGCGCGTCAAGGACGGACTCGTCGATGCTCAGCGCGATCGCACGGGGCGTCGCTCGTCAGTGAGCCGTCGGGATCCCGACGTTCCGCTGCGGCTGTATCTGGAGAACGATCGCGCGACCCTGCTGCTGGATACGTCAGGCGTGCCGCTCGATCGTCGTGGCTACCGCGTGGAGACGATCGAGGCTCCGGCCCGTGAGAACCTGGCAGCGGCATGCGTGCTGTTCTCGGGCTGGGAGGGTGAGGGGCCGGTCGTTGACCCCATGTGTGGTGCGGGAACACTGCTGATCGAAGCGAGCTGGTTTGCCACCGGCCGGGCCCCCGGGTCGCTTCGAGGCCCCGGCGTCCTCCACCGCCTGACCGGTCGTTCTCCCAAGGGAGTCCGTAGTTTTGGTGAGGGGGCGAGCGCGGAGGGCCCCCCGCTCTTCGGAGTGGACAACGACCCGCAAGCGATCGCGGCGACGAAGGCCAACCTGGCAGCGGCGGGCGTCGAAGGTCAGCTTGCCTGCGGCGACGCCTACAGTCTCGTGCCCCCGGAGGAGCCGGGTCTGCTGCTCGTGAATCCGCCGTACGGCGCCCGCCTCGAACAACGCCCCGAGGACTGGCGCCGTCTGGGTGACGTGCTCAAGAAGCGCTACCAGGGTTGGACTGCAGTCGTGCTCGCGGGCGACGCGGACCGCGGCAAGCACATCGGTCTGAGACCGAGGAGACGCCACCCCGTGCGCAACGGCCCGATCGATACTCGGATTCTCGTTTTCGACCTGTATTGAACGGCGAGATGAGAGAGGGGCTGGTCGGTATCGCGGTGGACCAGGTCACGTGGTCGAGAGACTCTTCGCTGCGCTCAGAGTGACGGGGAGGGGGTGGATCTCGTCGTTCTGAGCGGAGTCCGAGCGGGCCCACAGCCGCTGTTCTAAGGGGAGCCGCGACGTCACCCTCCCGGTCGTTCTGAGGCATTCACCCGTCGTTTCTGAGCGCTTTCACCGGTCGTGCTGAGCGCTTTCACCCGTCGTTCTGAGCGCAGCGAAGAACCTCTCGACCGCACCTGATCCGTCAGGCGCTTTGCCGACGAGCCATCCCGCTCCATCACCTCCGCCCCAACTCACGCTCCCCTCACTGCCAACTGGCAGCTCAGCTCCAGGTGTTCGAACCCGTGCCCGAACGGCAGCCCCTCCCACGCCTCGAAAGCTGGCTGGTCGTCGGGCTCGTAGCCGCTTGCGGGTAGCCACGTCCCGAACAGCCAATCGAGCGCTCGTTGCTCGAGCTCGATGCCACCGCTGACGGGGAGATTGGCAACGAGCATCGGTGAGAAGTCGTAGCGACCCACCTCGCCATCCGGCGCGAACGTGCTCGCCGCCTGACCTTCCAGCACGACGGCTACGTCGTAGCGACAGTCTTTGGGGGCGACGATCTCCGGATCTTCCCACATGTAGCCCAGCCACTGGCCGCCCTCGAGTCCGCGCTCGCGTGCCCACTCCACGAGGCGCTCGCACGCTTCGGGAACCTTGGTCGGGCTGTAAGGGTCGAGCACCCGGATGTAGGCGACTGTCCGTGCTGGAAGCTCCAGCAGCTCGATCTCGAAGCCGTCCGGGTTCTCGCCGGGCGGCAGATGAGGCAGTGGCGGACCTCCGTGTGACTCCAGGGATGCCTTGAGCTCGCCACGGCGCGAGGAGCGAAACGTTTCGATGTCGAAGACGCTCGGCGGGACCTCGTAGTGCTGCTTGAAGTCGCGCGAGAAGTCCGACGAGCCGGCAAAGCCACAGTCGAGAGCGACCTCGGTGAGCGTCTTGTGGCTCGCGTGCGACATCAGGTAGAGCGCTCGCTCGAGTCGTTGACGCTTGACGAACTGATTGAGCGTCTCGCCCATCAGCGCCTTGAAGATGCGGTGGAAGTGAAACGGCGAGAAGCATGCTTCCTTGGCGACGGCGTCGAGCTTCAGGGGGGCCGAGAGATCGCGAACCACGAAGTCGATCGCACGGTTGATGCGTTCGATGTAGTCGGACGAGATCGGCTCCTCGCCATTGCGCCGCGGAGTCCGCCCAGCGCTTGCACTCGGTGTTTCCCCTTCCTTCGCTTGGTTTCGCAAGATCTGACAAGTCCTCTGCTGCTCGGGTTGGTCATCTTCGCTGTCTCGACTGACCCCTCAGCGAGACGCCGGCGATCAGACGTGCCGGCGAGACGAATCGCCGGCAAGATCGGAGGAAGGATGAGACCCTACAGAATTCGGGAACGTAGTACCCCATCACGCGCTCTGTCGCCCGCTCTGTCTCCCGCTCAGTCACCCGCTCTGTCTCCCGCTCAGTCTCCCGCTCTCTCGGGGGCGATCCTGATTTTCAGTCTGCTCGTTGCATCGAGTCCCGCGTTCACTCGACCCCAATCAACTCAGGCCACGTCAACTCAGGCCACGTCAACTTAGGCCACATCGACTCAGGAGAATCCCATGCAGCTCGGAGCCTTTTCCATCAGCCTCGCCGTCAAGGACATCAGCGCCTCCAGAGCGTTCTACGAGAAGCTCGGCTTCTCCGAGATGGGCGGCAACATCGAGCAGAACTGGCTCATCTTGCGCAACGGCGAGTCCGTGATCGGACTGTTTCAGGGAATGTTCGAGGACAACATCCTGACCTTCAATCCCGGCTGGAGCCAGGGGGCCGAGCCGCTGGAGAGCTTCCAGGACGTTCGCGACCTGCAGCAGAAGCTCAAGGAGTCAGGCGTCGAATTCAACCAGGAGGCTGATGCGGACTCCGACGGTCCAGCCAGCTTCGTCATCACCGATCCCGACGGCAACGCGATCCTGGTCGACCAGCACGTGGCGAAGCCGGGAGCGTGAGCGCGAGAGTCTCGCGTAGGACCGTCACTCGTCGACGAGATCACGCCTCGTAAAGGTGACGGCGCAAGCTGCGACTAGGAGAGCTCCCACGACACAGCCGACACCGGCGGCGAGCCAGCTGGCCTCGCCGCCCCCTTTCGCGAGCCAGCCGATGGCGGCCGTGTTGGGATACGACCACGGCCAGTAGGCGAGCCAGTCTGGTTGGAACGAGCGCAGGATCGGCAAGCCGAGAAATCCTCCGACTCCCGCGAGCATGGGAGCGACCAGGTCGGTGCTCCGAAAAGCGACCCACGTTTGCACCGCGACCGCCAGAGCGCTCGCCAGACACGCCGTCAACAGGTGGCGACCGAGCGGCACCACCAGATCTCGCGTGGCAAAGCCCAGGTCGCTCTTGGCGAGTTCGAGCAGCCAGCTCGAGGAGATGGTGGCGAGACCGAGTGTCGCAAGAGCCAGCGCGAGCAGACCATAAACCGCGAGGCACTTTCCGGTGTACACCGCGGTGCGCGGCGTGGGCTGAATGAACTGCAGCGTCCAGCCGCCCGCCGCTCTCTCCTGGCTGGCCACGAAGCTCGAGACGAGTGCGAGATGGATGGGCAGGAAGACGAATGTCCACGTCGACAGCACGGTGTGACCGAGCCACCTGGCTGGTGAACCGCCGCCGGTGAAGAATCGTTCGCCGTCGAACCAGACGAACAGCAAAATGGCCAGCACGAGTGCGATGGGTAAGACCAGGCTGACGAGCACGGCAGTGCTCCCTCGGAGCTTGAGTCGCTCGACCTTCAGACTGGCGAGGGCCGCTTGGCGCCAACCTTCGGTGGCTTCGCTGCTCACGACGTTTCTCACGACGCTTCTCACGACGTTGTCTTCTCCGGGTTGGTGAGCTCGAGGAAGACGTCCTCCAGA
>JANQPS010000092.1 GCA_028285365.1 Thermoanaerobaculia bacterium
GCGGCAGGTCGAGGTCCCGCAGCTTGGGATGCCACCTCGGACCTTCGCCAAGTGGCGACACCCAGGTGATGTTTCCCGCGCTCATGTCGTAGGCGGTGACACGTGAGTAGGGCGGCTTGCTGATCGGCAGGCCGAAAGGACCCCGCACGTCGGTCCTTAGCGACCCGACATAGTCGAACGACGTTCGGCTCGGATCGGGCTTGCGGACGAACGAGATGATTGGCCACGTGAACGACGGCACGAACAGCTGCCCGGTCTCGGGATCAAAAGCGCCGCCCGACCACGAGGAGCCTCCCGCGTAACCTGGCATTTGCACTGTGCCTCTCTCGCTGGGCGGGGTGAACAACGGTCCGTACTGGAACTCGCGCAGGATCGCTTCGGCCTGTTGTCGAATCTCGGGAGTGAAGTCGACCAGATCGCCAAGGCTCATTCCCTGTCGCTCGTAGGGTGGGGGTTTGGTCGGAAAGGGCTGAGTCGCCGCCGTGCGCTCGCCCGGAATCCCGGTTTGTGGCACTTCGCGGTCTTCGATTGGCCAGACCGGCTCACCGGTCGTGCGGTCGAAGACGTAGAGGAAGCCTTGTTTGCTGAGCTGCATCGCAGCTTTCACGGTGCTGCCGTCGACCGTGAAGTCGCCGAGGATCGCGGAGGTCACGAGGTCGTAGTCCCACAGTCCGTGACGCACCGCCTGGAAGTGCCAGCGCCGCTCGCCCGTCTGGCAATCGACCGCCACGAGGCTCTCGGCAAACAGGTTGTCGCCGAGACGGTGGCCGCCGTACCAGTCGTTGGTCGGGGTGCCGAAAGGCAGGTAGACCAGACCCTCCTCTTCGTCCGCGCTCATGAGCGTCCAGACGTTGGTGTTGCCGGTGTGCTCCCAGGAGCCGTTTTCCCAGGTGTCGTGTCCTACTTCCCCGGGTTGGGGAACAGAGTGAAATGCCCAGAGCTGCTCGCCGGTGCGCACGTCGAAGCCCCGGACATCACCGGGTGGCGCTTTGGGGCTGGTCGGGCCATCCGAGATCGACGACCCGACGATGGCGACGTCTCGGCAGACCACCACCGGCGAGCTGACGGCATAGCCGCGTCTCCTGACTGGTCTGCGAAGACCTTCAGTCAGGTCGACAGCGCCATCGTCTCCGAAGCCGCCCACCGGCTCGCCACCCAGCGCGTCGACCGCACGCAGGAAGGCATCACCCGAACCGTAGAGAATGCGGCCAGGATCGCGGTCGTCGTCGGGGTCTTTCCAGTAGGCCGCACCGCGGTGCACGAAGCCCAGATTGGTCGGCCGCCCGTTCTCGTAGCTCTCGGGGTCGAAGGTCCAGAGACTCTCGCCCGTGGCAGCGTCGATGGCAGCTGCCTGGCCGTAACCCGTGGTGACGTAGAGACGCTCACCGATCTTGATCGGACTGACCTGGAAGTTGCGCGGCAGCATGCGCGGGCTGGCGAGCTCGGGCTTGGCCTCCAGCAGTTGGTTGTCGGGTGACGACCAGCGCCAGACGATCTCGAGATCAGCGACGTTGCTGGCGTCGATTTGGTCGATCGCGGCGTAGCGCTGTGACGCCTGGTTGCCGGTGGGCACCGGCCACTCGGTGTTCTGTGCCTGTAACTGGACTGTCGCGAGAAGAAGCACGACTGACGCGAAGACGAATCGTCTCGCCTGCGGGTCACGACGCCGTTTCACCAAAGCCGAGCTGTTGGGATGCATGACCGAGATGTTATCGCTGGCTCGAACTACGACCTCACTCCGCCGGCAGATAGACAGGCGGACTACCGTGGAAATGGCCTTGAAGGATGTCGACTGAGGTCTCGAGCGTCAGGTCTCGCCGCCTCGCGAGACCCTCGATACAGAGCTCGTAGTCGCGACCGTTGCCCCCGAGCGCGGCCATCACCGGCGGTCTGGTCGCACGCCAGTGATCAACGCTCGCGTAGCGGACCATCATGAAAGCCTCGTCGTACTCGGCGCTCTCGGTGGCCATGCCAGGCGTGCCCGACATGCGGTCCAGTCGCCCCGGACTCGGGTACACGACTTGCCACTGTCCCACGATGCGAGCGCCCATCTTTTCGAAGAATGGCCACACCATCTCGCGCGACAACCGGTTGAACTCGGCGAACGTGCCTTTCCGGATCTTGAAGCGCCGCAGGGTCACGATCTCGCGACCCTCGAGTTGTCGACCGTGGCGCACTGCGACGCGCTCGCCGTCGGTGCCCGGCTGCTCGGCTTCCTCCAGCGCTGGCCAGTAGTAGGGGCCTCCAGCCGCCATGTCACCCTGCAGATAGTGAACGGCTTTCGAGCCGCGGAGCAGTTTACCGCGTGCGCTCAGTGCCTCGCGGTTCGCGTCGTAGTCGGCACCGTTGCCCGCGAGGTACTGCCCCTGACGTGTCGCTGCCCAGTGGTTGTAGCTGCGGTAGCGAGCGAGACGGTAACCCTCGTCATATTCGGCGTGCGGTGGTGACGTCGTCTCCACGCCGTCGGGAAAAATCACCTGCCACTGTCCCACGACGCGGGTGCCGAGCTTCTCGAACCAGGGCCAGACACCCGTGCGGCTGATCTCGTAGAAGCGCTCGTGGCTGCCGCGCTCCAGGTACTGGTGGCGCAGTACCAGAAACTCGTCGCCCGCCACGGCAACGTCGTTGCGCACTCGGAGGGCTTCTTGTGACGTCTCGCTCTGAGCCGACGAGGCGGCTCCGGTCAGGGTTGCCAGCAGTAACCAGGTGAGCGGCGCCAGGATGTTCTTCATGTGACCGTGACTCCTATCGAGGGGGTTCGTCACCTACCCACCAGGGGCTCGACCAGGCCCGATGACCATCGACCTGGACGACGCGCACGTAGTACCAGTCGCCCGGATCCCCGATGTCCTCGAACGAAAAGGTCACGTCGTCACGCGGCTGGCCCGCGTGTCTGAGGGTCACGGTGTCGGTCCACGGGCCTTCGTCGAGTCTCTGCTCACTGGGCTCGGTGCCGGTGGGCACGTCGAGCGTGAAGCTGCGGGCAGCAAATCTAGCGGAGGGTCTGACCTGGGTGGGTGCTCGCCCGACCTCCTGGCTTGGTGGGAGCTCGAAGTCCAGGGTGGACTCGCTCGTGACTGCGGAGAGCTCGAGCTCCAAGGTCCGGGCACTACCTCGGGTCGCCACGGAGAAGCTCACGACACCCGAGTCGAGCTCGGCCTTGTCGTGCAGAGTGCTGACGGTGCCGAGGAGACGAACGCTCTCGATCACGGCGCCGTTTGCCTTCACCGTTCCATTCCAGGGGCGCTGACCCCGGGGATTGTCGCGAAAGAAGACTTCCGAGTCCGAGAAGAAGCTGAGGATGACTCGCTGATTCGGACCCTCACTGCCACCCGGCAAAGGCCCCGGAGCCGAGACCACGACGTCGCCGTTCTTGACGAGATCGATCGATTCGATGGGTGCGGTCCCGATCACCCGACCTTCGATGGTGCGTTTCCGACGAGCCGTCGCTTCCCAGGCTTCGGCCACCTCGGTGCCGAACGGTTCGCCGTTGAGCGTGGCGTCGAGGACGATGCGCTGCGAGCCGGACGTGGCGTACGCCTGACGGTTGCGCATGGCGTCGAAGATCGCGTCGGCAGATCGCTCGTCCGAGTAGACG
>JANQPS010000112.1 GCA_028285365.1 Thermoanaerobaculia bacterium
TCTGACCAATATGGCTGTGGTTCAGAGAGGCCAGGATCTTCGCCTCGCGCTCGAAGCGCGCTAGTCGCTCCTCGTCCTCTTCGAAGCTTTCGGGCAGCACCTTGATCGCTACCGAGCGATCCAACTTGGTGTCCTTGGCGCGATAGACCTCCCCCATGCCACCGGCACCGAGAGGCGCGCAGATCGTGTAGTGACCCAAGGAGGTTCCTGCGGAAAGTGGCACACAGCAAGCCTAGCGTGAGCCAGCAACGATCAGCGAGAGCCACCGGCGTAGATCACTAGGCCTGGTGATAGTTTCTCCTCCCACCCATACTCAGAGGCTCAACCGTCACACTCCGCCTTTGAAATCCGCCGGATTCATGACGCTGCCCACTGGCTCCAAGCTCGGCCGCTACAAGATCCTGGAACCCGTAGGGACCGGAGGCATGGGTGAGGTCTACCGCGCTCGCGACGAGCGCCTCCACCGTGACCTCGCGATCAAGGTCCTGACTCCCGCCGCGATCTCGGACGCAGACCGTCATCGCCGCTTCGAGCAGGAGGCACGAGCCACCTCCGCCCTCAACCATCCCAACATCGTGACCGTCTACGACGTGGGCAGCGACGATGGCGTCCCCTATATCGCCATGGAGTACATCGAGGGCCGACCTCTCGACGAGGCCATCTCCGATGGACTGACACTCGAACAGATCCTCACCTGGTCGGTCCAGCTCGCCGACGGACTGGCACGGGCACACGAGGCCGGTATCGTGCACCGCGATCTCAAACCGGCCAATGTGCTCGTTACCGAGCACGGCAACGTCAAGCTCCTCGACTTCGGTATCGCCAAGCTGCAGCCGCGCTGGGATGGCTCTCTGGCGGACACCCTGGCCTCGCAAGGCACGATGCCAGGAACCATCCTCGGGACCTTGGGCTACATGTCTCCCGAGCAGGCGCGCGGAGAGGAGCTGGACTCACGTTCCGACCAGTTCGCTCTGGGGCTGCTCATCTACGAGATGGCAACTGGCAAACCGGCATTTCGTCGGGCGACAGCCGCCGAGACCCTCGCGGCAGTGCTTCACGAGACGCCTCCCCAGGTCTCTAGCCTGCGCCGGAACTTGCCTGCAGTCCGTCGTGACTCGATGTCTCGCAAAGGACGCACACCAGCGATTCGACTCCACCGCAAGCCTGCGCGACTCTCTGCAAGCGATCCCGCAGCGGCCTTACGAACAAGCCGAGACCGCCGAGCCATTCATCGTTGTGGTGCCGTTTCGCAACTCGAGCCCCGATCCCGACAACGACTACTTCATCGACGGCCTCGCGGAAGAGATCATCGCCGACCTATCCCGGCTGGAGGGTGTCAAGGTCATTTCCAGTCGCTCGGCGATGCGCCTCAAGGGGACCGACAAGAACGCTGCCACTCTGGGGCAGGAGCTCGGCGTCGGCTATCTGCTCGACGGCGCGGTACGCAAGGCGGGCGACGCAATCCGCATCACCGCTCAGCTGACGTCGACGGCGGACGACACCGTTCTCTGGACTCACAAGTTCGGCGGCCAGCTCGACGACGTCTTTGCGATTCAGGAGGACATCTCCAGAAAAATCGTCGAAGGACTCGAAGTGCAGTTGGCGCCCAACGAGCTGGCCCAGTTGAAGCAGCGACCGATCGATGACGTGCGGGCCTACGATGCCTACCAGAAGGCACGCCACGAGATCTGGACCGGTACGGAAGAGTCTCTGGAGCGCGCCCTGGGCTTGATCAGTAGCGCCCGGGAGATCGTCGGTGAGAGCGTGCTTCTCAGTCACGCTGAGGGAATGGCCTACGTCCAGTACCTGCACTACGGGCTTCGGTCGGATGAGTCTTACCTGCACCGTGCTCAGCAGTGCGTCAACAGAATCTTGGCCGTCGATCCCGAGTCCGCCAACGGGCACAGTCTCCAGTGCTTCATTCGCTACAAGCAAGGACAGTTGAGGTCCGCCGGAGCTTCCGCGCGCCGAGCCCTAGCCGCCGAGGCCGATCATCCGAAGCGTTGAACTGGCATCTCGTTCACATTCATCTAGGCCAGCTGGATGTCGCCGAGCCCGCGATCCGAAAGGCACTCCAGCTGGACCCGCTCCACCACATGAATCACTTCGCCAACGGATTCTTGGAGCTGGTCCAGGGGCACTTCGACGAAGCCATTCGGTCAACCGATGGCATGGTGAGACTCGATCCAGACAACATCGTCACCCTCTGGTGTAGCGCCGTCGTCCGGATCTGGGGAAGTCGGCCGGGCGAGGCCGTTCCGTTCCTGGAACGCCTCGAAGGTGAGCAATACCCGCAGATCTGGAGAGGCCTGGCGCGATTCACCCAGGCCTGTCTCACAGGTCGACGTCAAGACGCCCTCGTCGAGCTCACTCCCGATGTCGTCCGTTTTGCCCGTAACGACGAGTACCCCGGCTGGAATGTATCGGGCCTCCTCGCACTGATCGGAGAGCACGACCAAGCTCTCGACTGGCTCGATCACGTCACGGGAACACGTCAGTTCATCAACTATCCGTTCTTCTCCTCTATCGACACTCTCCTGGCTCCACTCCGCGGCAACTCACGCTTCGAGTCGATCATGGCTCGCGTCGAGGAGAACTGGCGGTCATGCCAGCGGGAGATCGAAGCCTCGGGATAGTGGCCAACTTGACGGAGCGTCCTGCCGTCTCTGTAGAGCAATGCGCACTTGCGTCGGTAAGCCTGGTGCACAAGAAACCTCAACGATCTACTGGAAGCTCGAGCATCCAGGCGTTGGCGTCGTAGAAAAAGTTGGCGGCGAAGGCGAGACGCTGGCCATCCGGTGAAGGCCGAGGCCGATGGTTCCACTCTCCCCAGTTCAGCCGCAGAACCTGCGCTTCGCCATCATCGAGGGAGACGTAGAGCAGCCCCTTCGCCAGCTGCCCTCGTGCCGGATAGCCACCATCGACAAAAATGCCTCTGCCGTCCGCAGACCAGACTGGGAACTCACCATAGGAGAGTACCTCGTGCGTCAAGTCCTCCTCCTCGCCGGTCAAGATGTCGACGAGACGGAGCCGGTCGTCTCTGTGTGCCACGACCAATGTGGAACCGTCAGGAGAGACGTCCCAGTTTGTGAAGGGTGGATGATCCTTGATGCGAAGCGCCTCATCGCCTTGGCCTGATTCGAAACTGAAGTCGTGGAACACGTATTCGCTAGAGTCCGGCGACCGGCTGCCCACGAGACATCGTTCTCCATTGGAATCACAGCTGATCCCCGGCCAGGCGCCATCTACACGCAGCAGCGTCTCGGCTGGTCCTCCCTGCGTCGGAACGCGGATCAGCTCTGGACCGCGAAAGAAGGCAAAAGAGCTTCCGTCATCACTGACCTCGAGGAAGTTCGTATCCGCACCTCGGTCCGCGAGGAACTCGGCTCTTTTGCCATCGAGAGGCTTTCGGAAGACATCGAACGCACCGGTGCGCGTGGACTGGAAGATGATCGATTGACTGTCGCGCCCCCAGCCAAGAGGTGAGTCCTGGCGCTCGTCGCTCGTCAAGGCGATAACACGATCAAGTCGAGTGTTGTCTTCGAGGAGCTCTCCGACCATCACGTCATCCTGACTGTGCTCGCGGAGGAAGGCGAATCGGCTCCCATCCGAGGTGGCACTGAGGTCCTTGGGATTGGCGCCGTGTAGTCGTAGGAGGGGAACCACCTCGCCAGCGATCGTCGCGGTCGCCCGATCGATGGGCACCTGCCACAGGCTGCTACTCGACCCATTGGGCTCCAGCTCTCGTCTCCCTAGGATCAGTCGATCTTCTGCCGTCCAGAAGAACGGAAGGAAACCCCGCCAATTCTGAAAGAAGCGCATATCGGTGACGACTTCCCTGCGCTCTTTGCGGCTTTCGCTCTCAAGGTCTATGGCCTCCAGAGCCGTATCGTACGGGTCAATCGAGCCCCCCCAACGACCTACGAGAAGCCAACGCGAGTCTGGCGACCAAGCGATTTCCCAAACAGAACCTTCGGAGCCCAGATCGAGAACGGTGCGCGGATCCTCCCCGTCAGGATCCGAGACTCTTACCAATCGAGACGGTGCACCTTCGAGGTAGGCGATCCGCGAAGCGTCTGGAGAGACGGCGGCGCGCCAGGCGCCGTCTGCCACTCGTCGCAATGTCCCTCCGAAGACCGAGACCCGATACAGACCGTAGCTAGCCTCGCTAGAAGCCGAGAACAGCAGATCCGTCGTACCGAGCCAATCCACCTCGAGCACCTGCAGCTCCTCGGGCAGAAGGAGCAGTCGCTCCTCACCTGTCTCGATGATCTGCAGGAAGATGCCCTCCTGGGTCGCAAAGGCGAGCTGTTCACCGTCAGGCGACAGTGCGGCCGAATGAACGGTTTCGGACGATGGTCGACCCGTGAGCTGCCGTAGCCGAATCTCCTCGGTGTTGATGGCATCTGCTGGCGCGCTCCCGGTCGGCGGACCGATGCTGAGCGAATCGCGCGACCACCACGTGGCAGCAGCTGTGATGAGAACGGAGACCACCCAGGCCGCAACGACCCGGCGACTCCAGCCTGAAGGACGCACCGCCGGCGCCGACGCTTCTTCCGCGAGCGGCCCTCCATCTTCGACTTCCCCAAGCATCACTCTGCCGTCGCCGACGTGTTGTAGACGTAGCCTCGTGTCCTTCTGCAAACACCATAGGAGGATCCGGCGGAGCGCAGGTGGCACGGATGATGGCAGCAACGTCCAATCCGGCTCCGCTGATACGACGGCAGTCGCGACGTCGACGGCCGTGCCGCCGCCAAAGGCTCGTCGCCCCGACAGCATTTCGAAAACCACGCACCCAAACGCCCAGATGTCGGCCCGGCGGTCGACTGGCTGGCCGCGCGCCTGTTCGGGTGCCATGTAGGCAACGGTACCCATGACGACCCCAAGCTCGGTGGCGCCAGCGGTGATGGTCGGAGACTGTGAGACGCTCGGATCCCCAGAGCCTCCCAGCGGCTGCAGAGCCTTGGCAAGCCCGAAGTCCAGCACCTTCACCACACCGTCCGGCCGCATTTTGATGTTGGCCGGTTTGAGATCGCGGTGGATGATGCCTTGCTCGTGCGCGGCCTCGAGGGCTAGGGCGATCTGGCGAGCGATCGCAAGCGTTTCGTCGATCGCGAGTGGGCCCTCGGCGATTCGTTCAGCAAGTGTCGGCCCCTCCACCAGCTCCAAGACGAGGGCCTTGACGTCGCCCCTTTCCTCGAACCCATGGATGGTTGCGATGTTCGGGTGGTTGAAGGCAGCGAGAGCTTTCGCCTCGCGCTCGAAGCGAGCGACGCGTCCCTCGTCTTCCGCGAAGCTCGCGGGCAGCACCTTGATCGCTACCTCGCGGTCGAGCTTTGTGTCCCGCGCTCGATAGACCTCACCCATGCCGCCGGCACCGATTGCGGCGGTGATGCTGTAGTGACCGAGCAAGGTCCCGGCTTGCAGCGGCATAAGGCGATTGTATGGCGGCCACAGTCAGACACGCATCAGAAAGGGCGACAGGGTGGCTGCTCGCTCCGACTCTCTACACCGACCGAGCCCACTCGTCATTCGGCCCGGCCCTCGGCCCGCAAGGAAGCCTCCGATCTAGACTGACTCGCGTGAGCTATCAACGCTTCGAGCCGACCGGAGTTCTCCGTCAGTTCGTCGAGAGCTTCTGGCTGCAGGAATCCTCAGCGACAACAGTCGCGGCACCATCCACTCGGGTCATCCCCACCTGCGGCGTGGAGTTGCTCGTCAGCTTCGGCGATCCGTTCGAGCAGGTGGACGAACGAGGCGACGTGAGCCGGCTGCCGCGCGCGCAGGTCGCCGGCCAGCGGACCCGGCCAATCAGGGTCCGCGCGACCGGAACGACGGGACTCGTGATCGCGCGCTGCCATCCGTGGGCGGCTGCCTCACTCCTCCGTTGTCCTTCGCACCTTCTGACCGACGGCTATGTGCCGCTCGAAGACGTCGATGCGTGCGAAGACGCCCAATCCCTTGCCGACCGAGTTGCGAGCGCAAGCTCACCACGCGAGAAGGTCGCGCACGTCGAGTACTACCTCCAAGGCGTGTTCATCGACCACTCTCCCGATCCCCTCGTCGTCGACATGGTGCACCGCATCGTCGGCTTCTCTCGATGCAGCGTCATTGGTCTCGCGAACGAGCTCGGCGTCGGCCGTC